>JAOZVT010000633.1 GCA_025869455.1 Prosthecobacter sp. | reverse complement strand
TTCCCTCAAAGGCCTTGGCCACAAGTGCTGCACCCCGATCTGATGCGTATGAACTTATCGCATCCTTTATCGTATCATCAAATTGGTCTTGGGTCAGTTCCAGTTCAGACGCCATACTGGTTAAGTTCTCCCAAACTTGAATTCGCTCAGCAGATCCAATCGTCTTTAATATACTATAGGCAATGGCTTGAAGTCCCATGCCACTGGCCTTCTGGTCATTCTCCCATGCGAGGAAACTTATTTGAGCAAGAGTGGCGGCTTCTCCGGCACGAGTTCCGATGGTTTGTTGCAACTCCAGCGAGCGGGCGAATTTATCTCGCGCCTCGTCATACCGCCCTTCCTTAACTTCGATGCTCGCCAGGTTATGCCAAGTGGCGGCCTCTCCGGCGCGATCTCCGATGGTCTGTAGCATCTTGAGTGAGCGGGCGAATTTATCTCGCGCCTCGTCATACCGCCCTTCCTTAACTTCGATGCTCGCCAGGTTATGCCAAGTGGCGGCCTCTCCGGCGCGATCTCCGATGGTCTGTAGCATCTTGAGTGAGCGGGCGAATTTATCTCGCGCCTCGTCATACCGTCCTTCATAGATATCGATGGTAGCCAGCTGATGCCATGTGGCGGCTTCTCCGGCTTGATCTTCTATGGCCTGTCTCATTTCAAGTGAGCGGGCGAATTTTTCTCGTGCTTCGTCATACCGTCCTTCACTCAATTCGATGCCAGCCAACTGATGCCATGTGGTAGCCTCTCCACGTTGATCTCCGATGGCCTGTAGCATCTCCAAGGAGCGGGCATAAAGATTCCGTGCGCGACCCCATTCACCCAGGCTTTTCAACGCCTGCGCGAAGGAAGTGAGGATGCCCGTAGAAGGGAGGGTATCCACTAGTGGCTCGAGCAAATCTACAACAGCCTGGAATTCCTGTCTGTGATTCAGAAACCTGGCTATGGCAACACAAGCCCATTGAATAAGATCAGTCTCATGTCCTTTTTGCGCGTGCTGAAAACAGGTCAGCAGTTCAGCCATGAAGTGAATTTGCAGATCCTTTTCCCGGTCTTGCTCGAAGCACGTTTTCAGAAAGAGCGCTGCCGCCTGATGCGCAGACTGGGCTTGTGATGGAGAAAACCGGGCGGAATCCGTCAGAAATTCCCGATGCAATGGATAAACGGTGTAGCGGGTGGTTTCGTGGGATTCCCCCATGCGCTGCATCAGTCCCCTGGCAATGCAGGCGGAGACAAAGGACTCGTTTTCTGAAGCTTGCATTCCGGCAACCTGCACCACGCCGTCCAGGGGCAGCGGCAGTTCAGTGACTGCGAACCGGCTGAGTCCCAATCTCTGCGGAATGGTGAGGGCCTCATAGAGGTCAGGCAAAAAGAGGTCGTTGAGGTATTTCTCACGGATAGCCCGCAAGCTGTCATCTTCTGAAGGGTCCGGAGCTTCTTGCAATTCCGCTTCGAGTTTTGTCAGATCTGCCACGGCCAGCACATCGGCTGCCTCCTTGATGAAGCGGGGGGTGCCGCCAATTTTCCGATGCAACAGAGTCAGGAGCTGGCGGCTGATTTCGCCAGACGCAATGCGGCTTGTCACCTTTTCAAGGCGACGGAGGCATTTCAAAAATTCCGCCTCGCTGAAGTCTGGCAGAGGCTCGTGAATCAATCCAGGAAGGGTAGCATCAAAGGACTCGGGCACATATCGACAGGTCAGAATGCAGCGGCCCGCCCCTGTCATTCGGGAAAGAAGATGGCGAAAAAAGGTCTTTAAGTCATCGCTTTCCCAATCCGGGTTTGCAGGAGGAAGCGGCATGAGGTCTTCCAAGTTATCCATCACGAGGAGGATCTTGCATTCCTTCAATATCTCAATGACGAGACGGAGGCGACTTGCGGTGGGACGGTTGCCGTCCAGGAGCATGCTTTCATCACTGATCCGGCCCAGGCGCTGACAGGCCACGCTCATTTCCTCCAGCAAACGCAAGGCAAACGATGAGGCGTCTTTGCGGAAAGCCTTGACCGCCACAATGCGAAAACCTTCCTGCTGGCAGCGGTTAGCCAAGCGCGTGGCCAAGGTGCTTTTGCCTGCGCCGCCGATGCCCGTGAGAAGAAGGACCTGAATGGCACCGTCACGAAGATCAGGTCGCAATTTTTGCAGCAGACGACGACGGCCCACGAAGCCTTCGCGCAGGCCGATGATATTGTCTCCCAGCAGTTCATAACTGATTCCCGGCCGATGGGGCCTAGCCCAAGGAAGACTTTCATCCACGATGTGATCCGTGGCATCCGAGACATACATTTGGGGCAGTGCAAAAGTGGCATTCAGAAAGACTTGGTCGCCGTCCTGCACCAGAGACTGTGCGAAAAGCTCCTGCCGTGCGGTGGCGAGTGAGGCATCCAATGAGCGGCCTGCCGCCAACTCGTGATAAAACACACGGGCGAATTCGGTGGCCAAATGATCAGAAACACTGGCTCCCCATCCCAAGGCCACAGGTACATGTCCTGAAGCCGTGAGCGCCTGACACATGCCCGCGCCTGCGGCCACCGCTGTCTGGCAACCGCTGACAAAAACGGCGTGAAGGTCACGGTTGGCAAAGAGCAACTGAGCCATGGAAGTCGCATCCCGAGAATCTGAATCCCCGCGCTCATCTTCGAAGGTGAAGTAACCCTCATCACCTTCCACCACTCCGTGGCCGGAAAGATGAACCACATGCGGTTTAAGCTCTGAGATGAGATTGCGAAGTTCCTCAAAGGTTCCGCTTTCAGCAATGTCCAGATGGATTTTAGGACCTAGCTTGGCCACCAAACGAAGCATGGTTTCTTCCTCACGCTCGAAATCCAAACCTGTTTGATCCCGAGGTGAACAGGCCACAAAGAGAATGCGCAAAGGCAGCGCCACCCGACTGAGCGAAGGCGGAGGAGGTGACGCTAGGGTGCTGCGTCGAATGGCCCATCTACCATCTGAGACTAAAAAGGCACTCGCCTCAGCAGGCAGCAATTCCCAGGGGAGATTCAGCAAATCTGGCCTGGGGGTGGAGACCAGCAACCGCCCCGAACCGATTTCCGTAAAGGCTTGTAGAGCCTCCCACTTGGAACCTAGAAGGGTGTCTCGCAGACGCTTGCCGAGATCGCTAAGGAGGACTGGATCAGTAAGAGACGACTGACGGGTCTCCAGTTGTTTCCTCCAGGCGGTTGTAGCCTCCACCAGGGCCGAAACGGCCTCAGGTGATGCACGGTGTTCGTGGCGGTTACCATTGAATTGCAAGGTCACCACGACGTTGCCGTCTTCAAGAGTCTCTATCGTGATGTGAACCTCAGCCATGCCGTCCAGCTTTCCATAAGGCACTTTGCAGGGAAAGAATTTTTTCTACCCAACCTAGGGATAAAACGGCTTGATAAGGGTTGCCCAGCAGGTAAAATAACCCATGGCCAAACAGAACGGCGTGAAAATCAAAATCGGCAATGTGAATGTGACCTTGCGTTCCCAGCCGCAGAAAGGTACCATCTCCGAATCGAAGATGCGGGGTGCCATTTCGAAGGTGCTTGAGACGCAAAAGGCCACGGCCAACAAGTAGTCCGTTTCCCTCCATGGCCCGGAAACAGACACCCTCGGATTATGACGTCCAGGTGTTCATCAATTGTCCGTTTGATACTGAGTATCTGCCTCTGCTGAGAGCGATGGCCTTCGTCGTCAAAGCGTGCGGGTTTGTTCCGCGCTGCGCCTTGGAAGTTGATGATGCAGCCGAAGTACGGGTGGAAAAGATCCTGCGCATCATCGCGGAGTGCAGACTGGGCATCCATGACATCTCCCGAACGCAATGTTCCGGCAAAAAGCGGTTGCCCAGGTTTAACATGCCTTTCGAACTGGGCCTGTTTTTAGGGGCTGCCAAACTTGGCGGTGGTCAGCATGGCCAGAAGGTGGCGCTGATTTTGGATGTGGAGCGTTTTCGTTATCAGCAGTTTCTGTCAGATATTGCGGGCCAGGACATCAAGGCTCACCACGGAAAACCTGAGATGCTGGTGGGCATCATCCGTGACTGGCTAAACACTCGGCTTGGCTCTCAGCAGGTGCTGCCTGGAAAAGCGGCTCTATTGAAACAATACCGGCTCTTCCAGAAGAAACTTCCGATGATGCTCAAAAACCTTGAACTCAAAGAGAGTGAAGTTTCGTTTGTGGACTGGCTGAAACTGATCGGGCTTTGGCTTGAAGCTGTCGCAGCGGTGAAGTCCTAGATTAACAGTTCTCTTCAATTCGGCTGAGTTGCCTCAGCCGCTTTTTTGTGCCTACAAATCGAACAGGTAGTGCTCATGCAATTTACCCACCGCTGCCTGTTTTTTCGCCGCATTTTGCAAAGGTATTCAGGAGTCTAGTGATCTGTTTCCCTGTATTTACGGGCCTTCGCGAGGGTTGGCACAGGGAATGCAAAGAGAGGCAACAACTTCACCACCTCCTGCCATGTTATCCACACTCCCTGCCGCCACCCTTCATAACTTCTTGTTCATGTTGCCTGCCACAACGACAGCCGCCGAGCAGAAGATCGTGACCCAACTGGCCCACCGTCTCACCACTTTTGGTTATGTGTACATTGCCAGTGCCCAGGAATGCACCATGACGGATCGCGATGACATCCGCTTCATGCCTTTGCATCGTGACATGCTGCCCTCTTTTGGCAGCATGACCAGTGTGTTCGTGGTCAATGATCCTGAGATCGCCCAAGCCGCCAAGGAAACCTATCCCGAAGCGCAAGTGCTGATCCTAGATCCCAAACGGATCGCCCAGGGCCTTGCAGACTACGAGCCTGAGCAACTCATGGCTGCGTAGTCACAAAATAAGTGTGTGCCTCAACTCTTCACGGTCAACGCATGAATTTTCACGCGCGTTTTTTCGCTCTTGGTCGCTGCCCCAAAACCGATCTGGCTGTAGCGCTCATTCACGAAGTCTTCTGGCACAGGTACGTTTTCTAAGATGGGCTTGTCATTCACGAACAGGGTGATGCCCGATTTAGTACCGATGAGTTTGAACTTAAAGCGCGGCTCCACCTCGATCACCGGATGCTCTAGCGGACGGCCCATGCCATTGGAAAGTAAGGCAAGCGTTTGTTTGCCGTCGAAAGCAAAGCGGAGGGAGATCCAGCGCTCTTTATCCATGCGTTCTGGGTAGCCGTGGGAAAACCAAATCTGCACGCCTTCGCCCGGCTCTGTCACTTCCAGGTCACCTTCCAAAGTGAAGGCTGCGCCCACGCGGACTAAGCTGGTGGAGGACTGAACTTTCTCCCTGCCAAAATGTTCTAACACACCTTCGGTTAGCTTAAAGCCGCCGCCATCCCGGGTCCAGGTACTGAACTTAGCATCCGGCAGCAGGGAGATAGCCTGCCCTTTGAAGTAATCTTTTTCCAGCTTCATCAAGGCCGCACGTTTTTCCACGTAGCGCTGGCTCGCTTCAGAAAGCTTGGTGGTTTCGGGCTTCAACGCCTCGTCATAAAGGGTAGAAGCCATCTCGGCCTGGAAGTTCGCTTCGGCTTTCTCTGCCTGACGTAACTTGGCCCCCTGTTCACCGGCAAAAGCCGCCGTCTTCCCCAGCAGCAGGTCCACATCCACATCACCCCAGGATTCTATAACGGTGGCGTTGGGTTTGAACTCCAGCTTTTCCAGCCAGCGCTGAGCTTGTTCATACTCCCCACATTTAAAACTGGCGATGGCGGCATGCGTGCGGTCCACGCTGCGCCACGCTTCACGCTTGGGTTCATTCTCCGCGCCTTCAAAAAGGGCCTGGAGTCGATCATAACAAAAGAGCTTCTGGAAGTATTCATTCGGCTCATCCCACTCGGATGCGCAGTCACGATGGGCCTGCAAAAGCACCCAAGGCAGATTGGAATCAAACCGCTCTGTCTCCAGGCAAGCGAGGCCAAAATCTTCCATCTTTTTATGACTGCCGTACCAGCGCGGACGCAGGCCCCAAAGCATGTGCTGGGCCGCCTCCGCCACATCCACTTGCAACTTCAGCGACTCATCAAACCACTCCCGCATCTCGTTCAGCACGACGCTTCGCTCCATGGAAAGGGAGCTGTAAATGAGTGCCACGGCAGGGCTGGGGTCCTCGGGCTTTAACTCCCAAGCTTGCTTGAGCAAACGACGCGCTTTTTCAGATTCGTGTTTGAAGACTGCCTGTCCGTCATTCGAGACGGTATTCGAATAACCACCGCCACGGGCATCCCAACCTTTTTGCAGACAATGGAGCCCTTCGACCCATTTTTTGACCCAAGGTTTTACGCCCTCAGTTTTAGACACTTCTTCCCAAAAGGACTCATGCATGGCTTCAAAAAAAGCTTTCACGTGACCACTCATGAGGAGGTAAGCGCAGAGCCGATCGTGATATTTGGAGTAACCTGTCTCCGCATCCAGAGCCTTACGCAGGGCCTGGATGGCGTCAGTCACGCGTTTTTGGACAATCTCTTCGGTGTCCCCTTCCCCAGAACTCAGGGCGAGTCCGACAGCAGCCTGAAAGGCCAGAGTCTCCATCCCAGGCTGAGCGGCCAAGGCTTTAACTGCCGTCTCCAAAAGCGCATGGCTGCCATCCTGCCGAATCATGATCATACCCACGAGCAAGGCACTGACGGGATGTTCATGAGCCACGGGCACCAAATCACGAGCCAGATCCATGACTGCGCGTGCAGACGGCGCATCTGGTGCTCCGCATTCCATCTGGATGGCGGCTTTGACAAAAGGCACCCAGCGTTCCTTGGGCAAATGGGCTGGTTCAGGAGTCAGCCCTTCTGACTGAAAGGCCTTTTCCAACCAGTCCTGGATGTAATGACGTGTGGAATCTGCAGTCACCGAACCCTCAGGGATGGTGAGTTTCAGGGTGGATTTGACGGAGGCCCGCTTGTTCTTTTTAACATCCACCGGGTTGCCCTTCGGCTTGGCAGCAGCCACCTTTTCCACCGGGGCTTTCTCAGACCTTGTGTTTTTCCAGATGGTGTAGCCACCTGTGCCCAGGATAATGACCGCTAGTAGGGACACATATTTTCGGATTGATGACCAGTCGGTTTCGTCATCCTGGGAGTGCATTGTTGACATAAGAATATATCTTGAGTCTATAGATCAAACACCCCAAGACGACAACTTTGTTTGCTAGAATCATGCTAGTGATGCCCCATCACGCTCATTCTCGGCATGAACTGTTTTCATCCATCTCTTGGCCTAGAGGATGCATCCCCAGTTGCCAGCGGTGGGGGGTGCGCTACTCTCCAGCCCCTTTCCCATCATGTCTGAACTGGAAAATCCCTTTCAAGAAACGCTGCTCCAACGCCACCGCGCGGAGCCATGCACCGTAGTCATCTTTGGTGCCACAGGTGACCTCACCAATCGCAAACTCATCCCAGCCTTTTACAACGTCGCTGCGGAGGGCGATCTACCGCCCCAATTCAAGGTGGTGGGTTTTGCCCGCCGTGACAAATCTGACGAAGTCTTCCGCCAGGAACTTGAGGAAGGAAATCGTCAAAATAGCCGCCAAGGTCACAATGAAGAGCTCTGGGCCAGCTTTGCCCAAAGCATTCACTATCACCGCAGTGAATTTGAAGATCTAGAGGGTTACAAGTCCCTGGCAAAACTCCTGGATCAGTTCGATGAAGAACGTGGTGCCCCGGCAAACCGTCTGTTTTATCTGGCCTCTGCTCCTTCCGCCTTCAAACCAATCCTGGAAATGCTACGCGCAGCCGGGTTAAACCAAGGTGTCCAGGGCAAATGGGCCCGCGTGGTCTGTGAAAAGCCTTTTGGCAAAGATCTAGCCAGCGCACGCGCACTGAATGAAACGGTGGCAGGCACCTTTGAAGAAAAGGATACCTACCGCATTGACCACTATTTGGGCAAAGAAACCGCTCAAAACATCATGGTCCTGCGGTTCGCCAATGCGCTGTTCGAGCCGAACTGGAACAGCCGCTACATTGACCACGTGCAGATCACCTGCGCAGAAAACCTGGGCATGGAAGGTGGCCGTGGTGGCTACTATGACACTGCGGGTGCCCTGCGTGACATGGTGCAAAACCACCTTTTCCAGCTCCTCTCGCTGGTAGCGATGGAACCACCGACCGACCTCAGCGCTGACAGCGTGCGCGATGAAAAAGTGAAAGTGATCCGGGCGCTACGCCCTCTGATAGGTCCTGAAGCCGTGGGTGCCAATGTCATCCGCGCCCAATACACGGCGGGCAGTGTGGACGGGGCCGCGCGGGTGGGCTACCGCCAGGAAGACCGGGTGAACCCTGAGTCCAAGACGGAAGCCTACGTGGCACTTCGCCTCTACATTGACACCTGGCGCTGGCAGGGTGTGCCTTTTTACATTCGAGTGGGCAAACAGCTCCCGAAAAAGGCCACCGAGATCAGTGTGCATTTCAAAAAACCACCTCAG
>JAOZVT010000632.1 GCA_025869455.1 Prosthecobacter sp. | reverse complement strand
CCTGGCGTGCCAGCCGGGGCAGGTTGGGCGCGGGCCACGGTCAATACCCGGGGTGGCATCGCCCTCGTGGGCAAGCTGGGAGACGGCACCACCTTCACCACCTCTATCCTCCCTAGCCAGGAAGAGACACCCAGCTACCGGCTCTGGGTGCAGCCCTACAAACCCACGCGGGTGGAGACCTTCCTGAGCGGCACTTTTGAACTCCAGCCAAATGAGCTCAATAGCTATGTCTTCTCAGTGTCGGACACTTCCCTCGTCTGGGCAAAGGCCGCACGGACAGCGGACAAAAGCTATCCGGCTGGCTTCGCCCCCTTAAGCGTCGGCCTGACACTGGATACCTGGGTGAAACCCACGGCCAGCCTGCCACTGAACGGGCTCCTCGGCCTGCCGGGGGATGCTCTCAAGGTGGCTCACAGCCTGACCGGCAGCGCCTCCGATGCCAGCCTGCCGACCACCCTAACGCTCAGTTCTCGCAACGTCATCGCAGTCACCGGCACCAGCGGCCTAACGAAATGGAAAACGAAGCTCAACAAGAACACCGGCACCTTCACTGGTAGCTTCGAGCTCATGGATGCTGGAGTGAAGCGTGTGGCGAAGTTCAGCGGCGTGCTCCGGCAGCCCGCAGGTAATGATGTCGAAGTCATCGGCGACGGGCACTTCCTGTTCCCCGCCACACCCGGCGGAGTCGAGACCGCTAGCGGAGAGGTGCTGTTCCTGATCCCATAAGGCCAATAGAGCCCTCCTCTCCACCCTCGTGGAGAGGAGGGCGGGGGCTGCATTATCAATTTAATATCGCAGCAAAGTGCGCAGTGCTGCGGTGATGCTGGAGGTCGTCGGACGATGCGTTTTCCAAAGGTTGGGATGATACGGAATTGGCGTGTCCTTGGAGTTCAGTCGCATGGGCGGAGCATCCAGCATGTGGAAGGCCTCGCTACTGACTCGGGCGATGATTTCTGCGGTGACGCCACCCCAGGGGAAGGATTCGCCGACGGCGAGCAAACGGCCCGTACGAGAGACGGAGGCTAAGATCGTGTCGGTATCCATCGGCTTCACGCTGCGGAGATCCACGACCTCCACTTGGTAACCATCCATTTGCAGTTCTTCGGCGGATTTTAAGGCCTCATGAAGCATGGCGCTGTAAGCCACCACGGTGGCATCACGTCCAGGTCGGGCGATGCGTGCTTTGCCGATAGGCAGGGCCTCACCAAAGCCTTCGGACTTCAAGTGATAGTAGAGGAACTTGTGCTCGCAGAAAATGACAGGGTCATTCAGCTTTACACTCTCCAGCAGCATCCAGTACGCGTCTTCCACCGTGGCAGGCGTCAGAATGACGATCCCGGGATAGTGCGCGTAGATGCTCTCCATGCTTTGGCTGTGGAACGGGCCACTGCCAGCGGTGCCGCCGGAGGGCATGCGGATGGTGATGGGGCAGGGGGTATTGGTACGCCAGTAGAGGGTGGCCGCCTGGTTGACGATCTGATTGAAGCCGACGGAGGAAAAGTCCGCGAACTGCATTTCAATGATCGGGCGTGCTCCTTCAATGGCTGCTCCAACGGCCATGCCGATCATGGCATCCTCACTGATGGGGGAGTCAAAGACGCGGCCTGGGAATTCACGACTCAGGTTTTTAGTCGCCTTAAAAGCACCCCCGAAGGTGCTGATGTCTTGGCCGTAAAGGAAGACGTTTGGGTCGGAGCGAAGCGCCTCATACTGGGCTTCGCGAATGGCTTCAAGGTAAGTGATACTCATCCGTGCTGTCCTTCTACAAGCTCGCTGGTGGACAGCGCATGCCAAGTTTCCCGATAAGGATCGGGAGTCGGTTCTTTGCTGGCAATCGCTTGGGCGGCGTCCACTTCGCGGCGGGACTCTTCTTCCCAGGTGCGAATCTCGGCTTCTGTGATCCAGCCCAAATCGATGGCCTGTTTTTTAGCCACTTCGATGCAATCCCGCGCCTCATGCTTGTGCCTCGCCGAATCAGGAATGTAAGAGGCATCATCATGTTCACCATGACCGCCGAGCCTTAACAGCTTACCCACGACCATTTGCGGGCCATGACCTGCGCGGGCACGGGCAAAGGCGGTGCGGAAGGTCGCCACGCAGGCGAGTAGATCGGTGCCGTCCACGCTGTAACCTTCGATCCCATAACCACGGGCACGATCCACGAGGTCTTCACAGGCGTACTGTCGTGACGTGGGGGTGGAGTAGGCAAATTGGTTGTTGGCCACGCTGATGACGAGCGGTAGTTTTTCCACAGCGGCCATGTTCAAACCTTCATGGAAAGCTCCTGTCGAGGTGCCGCCATCGCCGATGCTTGTCGCGCCGACAGTGTCACCGAGGGTGCCGCGAAGACGACGTGCAAACAAAGCACCAGCCACCACGGAAAGGAGACTGCCCAGATGGGAGATCATCGCCATGCAGCCCTCTCTCGGGCGGCCTCGGTGGATGTTGCCATCTCGCCCACGCATGGGGCCTGTGATCACACCCAAGTAGGTGCGCATGGCATCCAAAAGCGGCTCGCCATAAGCAATGCGTCCGGCTTGATCACGAATCAAGGGACCATAGATGTCTTTGCCGTAGCGGAGGTTGTTTCCAGCGGCAGCGCTGAAAGCTTCCTGACCACGCCCCAAGTACACGCCACCGACGATGCGGCCACCCGCTCGATAAAGGCTGCCAAGCTTCTCTTCCAGAATTCGGGAGAGAATGATGCAGCGCAAAGTCTTCAGGAAGTCTTCTCGCATGTCCGCATGGACGGCGACATCAGGGCTGTGGAGCGTAGAGGTAGCAGGCACGATGGAGATGGTACATTTCATCCACATCATGAGGATGTGGATTTAATGAGAATGTTTTCACAGCCCTCCCTGATTGTCCAGAGAGGAAACCTTGACTATTGAGACAAGAACAAGGATGGCTCAGGCCCACAAATTTTCGGGGTAAGCACCGGCGGCGACTAGGGCGCGGATGCTGGCGACGACGTCGGCCTTGTCTTCTGGGTAGGTGACGCCGAACCAGGAATCGTTGGATTCCAGCACGGTAACATCGGCCTGACCGCTCTGAATAAGCACATCCACTTCCTTCGGAACGTAGCACTCAGCCTTCAAGTCGGTACCGTTGGTTTCTAAAAATTTAACAAAGGCACTGCGAAGATGGCCGAAAATGTCTGGGGTGAAGCCAAAGAAGTTCATGGACACCACTTCTTCCCCGGAAAGGGCCGTCGGTGGCTCGGTTTCGCGGTTTTCAGCGCCGGTGTCGGTTTTGAAGATTTTGGTCATTTCCGTGACAGAGCTCAGCATGCCGTCAGGACCACGGGTGCAAACGCCACGGGCCACGCTGCCGTGATCAGAGAGTGTGTTTTTCAGGTAGAACCCAACCATGGAGTAGTGGCTCTTGCCGTCTTCTACACGTGGCGTGGCTAGGTCTGCACCGATCTTAGCAAAAGCATCGCGACCATAGAAGTCGTCCGCGTTGATCATGAGGAAAGGCTCATTCACCACGCTTTCCGCCGCCAAGACCGCATGAGCGGTGCCCCACGGCTTTGTGCGGCCTTCTGGCACGCTGAAGCCTTCAGGGAGGTCATTGATGTCCTGGAAGGCATAATCCACCTGGATACGATCTCCAAACTTACTGCCGATCTGCGTGCGGAACTGCTCTTCAAAATCGCGACGAATGACGAAGACGACTTTGCCGAAACCTGCGCGGATGGCGTCGAAAACGGAGTAATCCAGCACCACTTCCCCAGAAGGGCCCATGGCATCGAGCTGTTTCAGACCGCCGTAACGGCTGCCCATACCGGCAGCGAGGATGAGAAGAGTGGGTTTCATGGAAAGAGAAAAAGAGCGGTATTCAAAGGCAGGCCGGGCGAGGCGTCAACAGGCGTTGCATGAGCAATGAGTGTCAAAAATGGAACTTCCTGTGTAGTCCACCTCAATTCATGGCGGCGCGCAGAGTTTGTAGATCCTGAAGGCGCTGAAAAACCTCATGCGAGGTCCCTTTTTCGACCTTCTGGAAGGCGGCTCGAATACGCTCTTTGGACAAGGGGCAACGATCCGCCAGCATCTGCACAAAGATCTCGTCATCGTAATCTTTCAGGTGCGGGTGCAGCCGAAGCAGTTTGGCTCTGAGTGCATCAGTAGCACCAGCCAGCAAGATGTCTGAGCGGCGTAGGCGAAAGAAGAATTGCCCGAGCGCCTGGATGTGATCCACAAAGTGCTTGGTGGCGTGCAGTTCGACCTGCTGAAGGGGGCCAAAGCGCGGAATGCTCATCCAAAGCCAGATGATGATGAGCAAAGCCAGTCCGATGACGGGCATCCAGGCGCGACTCCAGAGCAGTGCCCAGAAGTTTCCTTGAAGGGTAACGATGAAGTAAACCACGCGTGGATCTTCTCCCACCAGGGCTAAGAGCCAGCGGGCATGATCCTTTTCATCCAAATACCGATTTCTAAGCGGCCGTGCATGGTTGATCACTGTGACCTGTCCGGCACCATAAAAAAGGCTGACGGTGGTGGCCGCTTCCGTTGTGCCAGAAACGGACTCACCCGGCACTAGGGGCCTCTCCAGGGATAAGGTCTGCAAATTAGGAAACTCGACTTCAAAGGTCTCATCCAATAAGTTGATCTTGCTAACCCTGGTGGGGATTCGGATGGATTCGCTACTGCTCTCTGATTCATCATTTGATGACGCTTCAGCGTCTTCGTCATCCTCGGATTCATCTTCACTTCTCCCAGCCAGTTTGTTCTGCAGAGATTTCTTGAACTTCGTGAGAGTTTGAGTGCGTTCGACGGATAAGTTCAGTTCATCCAACAAGGGATCATCAAGGTCTTCATTCCCGACAAACGTATCCAGGGATAGACTGCTCATGACGCTCCAGTCATTGTAAGGAGCACAGCCTGCCAAACAATAAACGAGGTGGCCACCTTCACTGACCCAGTTGAGTAGCTGGTGTGCTCTGGCTTCTGCCATGCTGGATTCTCCCGACACAAAAATCACGCCGTCATAACTGTCCGGCAGACTCTGGATAGTCGGCATCCGTTCGGTTTCATGACCATTTGCCTGGAGCAAATATTGGGCTGCTAAAAAAGGATCTGTGCGGGCTTTCCCCTGGTATCCAGTGACGGTGGTTTCTTCCTCCCAGTGGCCTTTGTTTCTGCAACCAGTCAAAGTCGGCAGCGCTAGCAGAGCCAAGGTCACACCCACGATGACACGCTGCCTTCTGGAAGAGGCTGTTGGGTCGTGAATAAAGGGCCAAGTTTGGCATAACTGCTCAAATTCATGCGCTTCCGCTTCTTGACCCGCATAAGCCGCACGTACCCAAAGGAGCGTCAGTTGGCGGAAGAAATTAGTCACGGGAGCATCGCCTGTTTTAGCGACGTGATGGAGACAATCGTCTTCCGTATCACTGTCGCGAATGGGCAGATTACGCTGTTCAACTAAGCTCGATAAAGCACCACGATAAAGAAGGCTCAGCGCATGCCGCAGTTGTCCAGCAGACCAAGCGCTACGTGCTGCGGAAACAATGTCATCAGGAAGGCTTTCGCGTGTGATGTCCATCCCCATGAGGACTCGGGGGCCCTGGGGTTTAGTTCCAGCCATGCTGCGGATCTTGAAAAGATGCTGATTGTCGATCAACCACTTGGCTGCCAGGTAAAGGAAGAAGGCGACGATTCCTCCAGCGAGGCAATAGAATAATACACCCAGGAAATTGCCAGACATGCTGCCGAAGGAGCTTCCCTCGCCAGATTTGTTATCCTTCTTGGAATTGGATTCCGGTTCAGCTTCCTTTTCAGAAACCCACACCTTTTGAGTGCGGGAGTGCTCTTTGAATTCAGGGCGTGCGAGGATCTCGTTTAACTCGGTCTTCACTGGCTCTTCTTCGGCTCCAGAGAGTGGAGCGTTCTCTTGAGCTTGGCCGCTAACAGGAAGTTGAACCAGGAACGCGAGGATGATCAGGCTGACCACGGTGGTCATGGAGCGAAGTCTAGCGGCCAGACGACGGAAGGTAAGTTCAATGTCCCAGCCTTCGATCTTGATGCGTGAATTCAGGTACAACCCGAAACCAGCACCTACATAAAAAGGTTCGATGAACGTAATGGCGGCTAAGTAGGTGCTGAGGCCTAACCACTGTTTGGCTAATGAGATTTCGAAGAAGCTTTCAGGGTTGGTGATCAGGTCAGATAGATTAGGCAGACCTGATGTGGGGCCTAGCGCACTGAGCAGCGCAGTGAGTCCCAGCATGACGACGACTTCCAGATTGAGAAAAACAGCCGTTACCGACAAGCCGCTGCTGCCACCATCCAAGGCCAGCGCTTGGACACGTTTGCTTACCGCCCGGCCACGTTGTCCTTCCAGCATCCAGACAGGCAGGGCAAAGCTACGGATGAAGGAGAATCTTCTCCAGAGAAGGGCTGAGAATAAAAAGCGAGACCAAAGGCGCGGCCATTCTCGTAGCGTTTCTTTGAGGCTTGGTTTGGCCCCAAACGCGGCGCGACTGAGATGAAAAAGTGGCAGCCGATCATAGAGCGGTTTCAGCCACCAGACGGCGAGTGAAAACCAGCCAGGGGAATCCCAAAGGAAAGCCCCCAGAATGATCCATACGGGAACCACCGTGATGAACCAGAGCGTAAGCAGACGCAGGTAGTCACGCCGCACCAAAGCGCATCCTAGGTCAGCGGCTTCCCAGGGTTGGCGGGGACGTAGAGCAATCGTTAAATCCTCAAGCCTCATGCTTCTGCTCCCTCCCGCTCAAAAACAGGTATCCCAAGGTCAGACACCAGATGCAGAAACCAAAAACGTACCTGACCATGGGTGGGAATGGATTGGCTGACCAAAAGCCTTCGATCACGGCAGCGAATGAGGTCATCAGTGCCGCACCGGTAATGAGAACCAAGGCGCGCCGCCCTCCTAAAATGAGCGCGGTTTTGCGGTCATAAGGTCCAGGTTTGACCAGAGACAGTCCCAGCCTCATGCCGGCCATGCCAGAGATCACAACGGCCATCAACTCAGGCCCCGAATGCCCTGCCACAAAGGAGTAGTAGGTTTCTGGGTTGCACGCATGATGGATGTAACCTGTTCCAGCTCCGATCTGAGCCCCATTGAATAACATGATGAAAATGGAACCCACGCCGCCCAGCAGGCCACCCGCAAAGGTGCGCAGATCAATGCTGACGTTGTTCCAAATGTAGAAAGCGAACATGCCGAAATTGGAGCCAAACTCCTCACGCATGTAGTCCAGTGGCGTGGTGTCTTTCCCATACATCATTTCCATCTGAATCATGCCCTGCGGACCTAGGAGGGACATGGCCCATTCAGGATCAAAGGGGGTCCAAATAGCAAAGAACAAAAAGGGCAGCCAGAAGACAGCCATGCAAAACCAGAATAAGCCGCGCTCTTGCCGAACGGCTTGGGGAAATTCTCTGAAGACCATCATGGCCAGCCGCTCCCAGCC
This sequence comes from Prosthecobacter sp., assembly GCA_025869455.1. GTDB lineage: Bacteria > Verrucomicrobiota > Verrucomicrobiia > Verrucomicrobiales > Verrucomicrobiaceae > Prosthecobacter. Next base: position 955 of record JAOZVT010000632.1, on the reverse strand, counting down.
GCCACTGATTCGGCGTTCTAGGACACGATAGCCACTGATGGCGAGATTGTTAAGTTTCCCCACCAACCGAGGTCCGTACATGCGATGCTGGGCCACGCTGAGGTCATGGCAAGCTTGGCGGAAAAGCTGGGGCAGCTCTTCGACTCCTTCGGTTTGCTTGCCTTTCTCCACACGATCCAAGAGTTCTTGGAGGCGTGTCCAGCGTGCAGCATTGTCTTTTTCAAACTGGCTTGGATTCATGGTCGCATCATTGGTTATTCTTGGGTGCTTCCTTGTAGCCAAAGGGCGATTCCACAGGTCTGCCGTAGCCCTGCCATGCCGGTTTGATCCGTGAGCGGTTCGAGTAGGTTGGTGAGTTCAATCTTGCGTGCGTCTGACCATTGCGGAGCACGTTCTAGGAATTGCAAAACGGCGGCCTGTTCCGCTCTTGTTAAGGGCACCGAAGGTGGATGTGCGTCAGCATTTACTTTAAAGTTGGGTGCCAGCAGAGCCTCGGGTTCATCATAAACGACCACGGTATCGGCTACTAAATCTCCCAGACGCTGAAAACGCTGGCTAAAGAGGCAACAAATGAGGCCGAAGAGATAACAGCCAGGCATGAAATCTATGCCCCGTAGCAAGTTCCGAATCAGGGATTGTGGCAGCCTCACGGGAGCACCTGAGACACTGGCCACTTTAATCTTCATGGATCGCTGCCCCGGCGTGGCCGCGCGTTTACTCATCTCAAAGAAGACATTGTAAAACCACGATAGCAGGAACATGCAGAGAAAGAGGATGCCCTGCACCGTGTGGTCACCCAAACTGGAACCCAAGATTCCAAGGATGAAGATGAGAGCAAAGATGATCAAAATGTAGATCATAAGGTCAATCATCCAGGCCAAGCTGCGCACTGCTGGACCCGCCACCCGCAAGTGAATCTCTACGCCATCGGCGAGTTCCACGGGTTGGAGGGTGA
>JAOZVT010000631.1:3895-8433 GCA_025869455.1 Prosthecobacter sp. | reverse complement strand
GGTAGCCTGGGGTTTCTCCTTTTAAAGGGGTCTCACTGAAGCGTTTTCAAGACTTCCTTGATGTCATCAGCTTGCCCTGCGGTGGAGGCACTGTCGTCATGCCAAACAATCTTGTCATCCTTGATGAGAAAACACTGGCGCTGTGACATCGGCAGCAGGCCGCCCATCACCTTGCCCACTTTGAAAGCCTTTAGAACCTTGCCTTCGGGATCAGAAATCAGATCATATGGCAGCTTACGCTCGGTTTTAAATTTCTTCTGTGCCTCCACCGTATCCAGAGAGACGCCTAACACCTGGACTCCTTGTTTGGTCAGATCCGCAAAAGCATCTCTCAGGGAACATGCCTGCGCAGTGCAACCTGGCGTGTTGGCTTTGGGATAAAAGAAGACCACGGTCGGTCCTTTCTGATACACCTCCGCGAAATTCACGGTGGCCCCCTCTTGGTTCACGGCTGAAATTTTAGGAGCAGCTTGGCCAACTTGGGTCGTGGCCGCTCCACAGGAACTACCGAAAAGACCTGTAAAAATGGCAGTAAGTAAGCGCATGGTGTGTTTCATAATACACCTGAGTATTCGTGCCGAGTCCATCTTTGGATTCAAGCAGGTGTGTTTCAGTCCCGAATGCGACGATACCGAAATGGCTGATAACCTTTCTCCTCCAGGTATTCCATTCTCACACGCCGACGACACACTTTCCAGGTCGGATACGAGCCCACCTCATAGACACTGACAGATGTCCGCGCCGGATTGCCCCAACCGACGAAGAGCAGCACGTGGGCATTGTGTGTATTCAGGATATCCCCTGGACGCAGTTCATCATAACTGGTTAGGGGCTCACAGAGCTGAGGCAACTCTCGGGTTGAGTAGCTACGCTCTAACCTCCAGCAGCGTGAAATCAAGCCTGAGCAGTCAATGCCTGCGGCTTCTTGGCTAACGGCAGCCTCTAATCCCGCACGCTTCACGGGTGTATAAATATCTCCCGCTGCGTAGCTCTGCTTCACCTTTTGATCAAACTCCACCAAGGTATCAAACCCACCCCATTGATAAGGTATCCCCACATTCCACTTACCCGGCACCCACCAGCCTGGACGAGTGCTGTCGGCTGGCTGAAACCCAAGATCAGGGGTGTCCACTTGAATGCCTTGAGTATCAACAGCATGCCTGACATTGACAGCTGAAGCACGCCAACGGTGCGTGCGATAGGCTTCTGCAATGGCTAACACCTCATCTCGACGCACCGCCGAGCGCACCGATTGGTCGATCTTTTTGGATGAAGATGAACAGGACGCCAGCAGGAGAAGGCAACCGCTGAGGATGAAGCGAAGCGATATAGACAAGGGAATTTGAAAGTGTGGATGAATGCTAAAGCGGTGGTGCTCTATTCTTTCCACAAGGTTTCATCCAAAATCCTGCGGATGTGTTTTCTTTCCGATTCGCCTAAGTAGTCATAGCGGCCGCTCCGGTCTTGGCCTGTCAGGATTTGATCCAACCGCGTGAGCACCGTCTTCTTCAAAGCTGGCTGCATCTGCGTGAAGGTGCGGCTGTGGATCATGTAACTGCAGCGGTATTTGAAAAGTCGAGTGAGGAGCTGGAAGTCTTTGAGGCTGCGCCCATCAGCACTGCGGTGCGCACTTTGGCCAAAGGCGTTTTGAAAGCTAACATCTCCCTCGATGCCACCCTCAGGAAGGGGGGCTTCGTCTTTGAACAGAAGGCCATCAAGCACGTCCTCTGTGCAGTGTTCGATGATTCTTAGCGCCGTGCCCGTGGGTTGATTCTGGATGGGCTCGCCTAACTCTTTTTGCAATGAGGTCTGCATGTGCAAAGCGCGTAGAGCGGTCTGATTGGCTTTGGTCAGGGCATTTTGAACAGAGGTCTGATGCTCAAGCACCATGAGAGCAACGATGTCGCTCTGGGGTTTCGGGTAGGGCGAGGTGTCAAAAAAACTTGTTAGGCTAAGAATGTTCGCCCCTTGCTCCATGGGCATGTCACAGGTGTTGTCAGCATTTTCTGTGGCGATGACGTTGCCGCGATGGAGGGCACTGCCATGCGTGCCTGTGACATACCAACCGCCCCAGCGATCACTGAACGGTGTGCTGCTATCCACGATGGTACTGCCTTGGCTGAAAATGGGATGCCCACTTGCGCCTGGGAATACCGAGCGGACTAGCACCCCTGGTGCCCCAGGCGTGAAAGAACCGCCATGACAACTTAAGCAGCTTTGATCACGCTCAAATCTCAATGGTTGGTTAGGTGCCGCATGAGGTTCGAGCAGGTAAAAAACGGGGCCGAGTTTTGGATCTACCGTCGCCACTTCAATAGCGCCACCGAGCGTGTAACCAAGGTAGGCCTCATCGCCATAAAAGATCGCACGAGGTGTCTGCGGACTGATGCGGTCATTTTGTTTGCTGGTCTTGGAGAAGACTAGAACCTGCGACTCTGGCGGGACGTGAAACTGCTGCATCAGATCATGCAAAAGAGCCCACGGATCGGTGCGATTGAGGCTAACTTTTCCAGCCTGCATTTTACGAACAAGGTCCTGCACGGCATCGTGAGGCTGAGTTTGCGAGTACAGAATGGGCGGCAGTTCATACTCCTCCTCAGCAAGGGCAAGCAAGGGCAAGAGGAAGGTGAAAAATAGCAGACGCATTGGCAAGGAAGAGACTACGCTTCAAAAACGAAGAGTCTTGAACTAGAGATTGCGGGGAACTGCGCGAAGATTGCGCTGGGTTTTTCTTCTATTGCATGGCTCCACGCAGGATTTGGAGGATATCCTCATGCGTCAGCGGCACGGGGTTACCCTTCATGCTGCTAGCTTTGGCCGCTTTACTGGCGATGTCTTCCAGCTCACTATCCTGGATGCCATGACTGCTGAGACTGGGGATTTTAAGCCTATGGGTCAGTTTGCGCAGATAATCCGTCACACCTTCGGGTGTAGCCTGGTCATCGGTTAGGAGCAGCTTGGCGGCTGCTTGAAATTTGGCTTTGGCCACAACCTGGTTGGCTTTTTGAATAGCTACCCAATTCACTTCCCAAGCTGGTGCAAACAGTGCTGCGCAGATGGCTCCATGTCGGGCTTTGTAGCTGCCGCCGATGGGAGCCGCAATGCCATGAATCACCCCAAGTCCTGCATTTGCCAGGGCCATACCGCTGTACATCGCGGCCAGGGCCATATCTTCCCTGGCATCTAGATCCTGACCATTGATGACGGCTTTTTCCAGGGAACGAACGGCCCGGCGAATGCCTTCGATGCACAAGATATCCGTCATCGGCTGCGCTCTGCACGAAACAAAAGCTTCCAAACATTGGATCAGCGCATCCATACCACTCGCAGCCGTGACCGCCGGTGGACAATCCCGAGCTAGTTCGGGGTCCACCAAAGCAATGCTAGGCAGCATGGAAGGGTGGCGCAGGCTAGCTTTGACCCCATGTTCTGGGCTGACGAGAACGGCGTTGCGGGTAACTTCTGCCCCTGTTCCTGCTGTGGTTGGAACCGCAATGTATGGCAGGCTCACTTCGTCCAGGGCTTGGCCTTTGCCGACAATTTCCAGATAATGCAGCAGGTCGTGCGGCTGACGCGCCATGGCGGCGATGGCTTTGCCAGCATCCACGGCACTGCCACCACCTAGGCCAATGATGACATTGGCACCTTTTTGCAGGGCAATGGAGGAACCCCTGCGCACATCGTCCACCGTAGGTTCGGTGAGAACGGGATAAGTCACTGGATTCAGCCCAGCCTGATCTAGGGCCGTCAAAATGCCGCTGAAGCGTGAGGGATTGCGGCCTGTGACAACGAGTACCTTTTGCCCCAGGGAATTTGCCAAGGCTGGTAGCTGGGAGGTAACTCCACGGCCAAAAATGATTCGAGTGGCGGTCGCGAATTCAAAGCTCATAAGTACACCTGTTCGTCTTGCGTTGCGCGAAGTTCAACCAGTGAACGATTTGGCCGCAGGTTGGAATCTTTCATCAAATTACCCTTTTAGTGGCATCAGTCCTATCCAGGGTCTAGAGTTTCGCTCCCGCTGCACAAGCGGGCAAACGAACACTATGTGCGGAATTGTTGGCTACATCGGCAAGCGGCAGGCCAGCCCGATCCTTCTGGATGGGCTGCGCAGGCTGGAATATCGCGGCTATGACTCAGCAGGCATTGCGCTGCTGAATGGCGGCAACACAGTCAAAATCATCAAGCGTGCAGGACGCATTGAAAATCTGCGCCAAGCAGTGGCGGAGATTGCCCCGACGGGAGAAATCGGTATTTCACACACCCGCTGGGCTACTCATGGTGCTGCCACGGACGAAAATGCGCACCCTCACAAAGACCAGACAGGTAAACTGGTGCTGGTGCACAATGGCGTGATCGAAAATTACCAGACCTTGCGTGATCAGTTGATTGCCCAGGGCGATACCTTCGAATCACAGACAGATACCGAAGTTTTAGCTCACTTGGTGGGACGTTATTTTGATGCCAGCGAGGAAACCGATGGAGCAACGCGCCTGCGCAATGCCTTACAATTGGCTTTAACCAAGGTGAAGGGCACCTAT
>JAOZVT010000631.1:0-3885 GCA_025869455.1 Prosthecobacter sp. | reverse complement strand
CTCATGCATGCGGACGTCCCAGGGGTCATCGTCGGCGCTCGTCTTGGCAGCCCTCTCGTCGTCGGTTTAGGTGAAGGTGAACACTATTTGGCGAGTGATGTATCTGCCATCGTGGCTCATACACGGGATGTGGTTTATTTGAATGACCACGACATCGTCAGCCTAACCAAAGATCGCTATGACGTAACTTCCACGGATGGTGGAGTCGCTCAGGTAAAAGTCAGCCGTGTGGAATTTACGGCTGATGATGCTGAGAAAGGAGAGTTTCCGCATTACATGCTCAAGGAGATCTTTGAGCAGCCGAATTCCCTCCGCAATGCGATGCGTGGACGCTTATCCCGTGATGACGGAATCGCTATTTTGGGCGGTTTGAACATGACCCCGCAGGAGTTGCGCGGCATTGATCGCATCATTCTCAGCGGGTGTGGCACCGCCTTCCACGCAGCGATGGTGGGTGAATACGTCATCGAAACATTGGCCCGTGTGCCCACAGAGGTGGAGATCGCCAGTGAATTCCGCTATCGCAACGTGCCGGCGGACAAGAACACTTTGCAATTCGTCCTTAGCCAGAGTGGTGAGACCATTGATACTCTTGCCGCCATGCGTGAAGCGCGGCGCAAAGGCATCAAATGCTTGGGCATCGTCAATAGCGTTGGCAGCACGATTGCTCGCGAAAGCGACGGTGGCTGCTATATCCATGCTGGACCGGAGATCGGTGTGGCGGCGACCAAGACCTTCACCTCCCAGGTCATGATCATGACGCTGCTCGGGATGCTTTTTGGCCGCATTCATCACCTTTCCAGCACAGATGGGATGGAGATGATTGATGAGATGGAAGCCATTCCAGACAAGATCGCCAGCATCCTAACTCAGACGGAACGTATCAAAGCGATTGCCGAGAAGCATGCGAATGCAGAAGGGATGCTCTTCATGGGACGTCAAGCCAATTACCCGGTGGCTCTTGAAGGTGCGCTGAAGATGAAGGAAATCAGCTACATCTACGCCAGCGGTCATCCAAGCGCGGAGTTGAAGCATGGTGTCATTGCCCTGGTGAAACCAGACATGCCCTCCATCTTCATTGCGCCAGATGATGCGGTGTTTGATAAGAACGTCAGCAACATTGAAGAAGTGCTTGCCCGCAAAGGCCCTGTGATCTGCGTAACCACCGAAGGACGCACGGAATTGGAACGCCTAACGGAGGATGTGATTTACGTCCCCGACTGCCCATCCTACCTCAGTCCATTGCTCACCGTCATCCCGCTGCAACTGCTGTCCTACTACACCGCTGTTGCCCGTGGTTGCGATGTGGATAAGCCGCGTAACTTAGCAAAAAGTGTAACGGTGGAGTAAAGAGGCCAAATAGCGGCACGGGGCAACCCGTGCCAGCTAACAACGAGTGTAGAGCCACAAATTGAGCAGTGCATGCAAATACTTTCAGGCCTCTAGTCGATTGGCTTTTGGACGATATGGTTCAGAAAGAGCCTGCTCGAACTCAAACCCCCCCGAAAAATCCTCCAGGCTATCGCCCTCATTTTTTCCGAAGTAACTCGTCTCAATCAGGTTATAGACGATGTTACCAATATCTTCCCCGCGATTCACGCCCCATTCGCTAAGAATCGTAAAAGCCATAGGACCGTATTCAGCTAAAGCATGAATACGAACACCTTCTAGAACCTCTTGACCTGTGACGTGTTGGTCCTCCAGCCCTTCACGAAAATGCTTCACTGCCACATGCAATGCATCACGCACAAACTCATAGGCATGAGGATGATAGCGTGGGTCTCTTTCGACTGCCTGATGAATGGCATAATGAAATGGGAAGTCTGACATACCAAAGATTTAGGCGGCAATGGGTAATCCCTGAACGAGATACGAACAACTGCCAAATCATGTACCCAAAAGCAGCAGAGAACGAATACGCTCCCTGCTGCTCAAAAGGCACCTAAATTCGAATCACTGCCAGCCGTGTGCATCACGCACCTTGATCATAGCATCCAAGATGTTATTCCAGGTCTCTGGCGTTTCCAATACAGCGTTTGGGAACATGCATCCATCCCAGCAAATATGCTGGATACCACGCGCACTCGCATCTTTCAGCCAGTAACCGGCAGCTTTGGTAATGTCTAACTTACCGTTTGGATCATCGGCAGGGCAATGCTTACCCGTTTTATCATGAGAGCCTGCGCCATGCACCTGCCCATCATTTTGTGCGACATGGAAATCAATTGTCCAAGGGCGGAGCCTGTCGGTCATGATTTCGTAGGCAGCCCAAAACTCTTCGTCTGTGTAGCCTTCCTTCACCAATGCATACTCCGGCGCATTATAGCCGAGGGTGTAAAGATACGTATGAGCTAAGTCAGCCTGAAAGCCGAAAGATTCGGGCATTCCCACGCCTTCCAAAACGTCCAGCATGTCCTTCCAAGAATGCATGCCTGCCCAACAAATTTCGCCCTCTGCCGCAAGACGTTCACCGTGATCAGCTGCGATCTGAGCTGCTTTCTTGAAGGTATCGACAATGCGCGCGGTGTTTGCCGCTGGATTTTCACGCCATTTAGCAACCCCAAATTCCGCAGAATCCACACGAATCACACCATACTTACGCACACCGTGTTCATTGAATACTTTCGCGATCCGGCAGGCGACCTTAACTGCATCCAGAAATTTAGCCTGCGAGGCATCATCCCCCATAGCGGAATCTCCAACGGTCCCCGGCCAAACAGGGGCAACCAAGGACCCGACATCAAAACCCTTACCTGCGATCAAATCTGCGATTTCTTTAAGCTGGTCATCACTCGCATTTGGATCTGTGTGAGGATGGAACAGGAAGTAATCAACCCCATCAAATTTCTGCCCATTCACATTTGCGGCAGCGGTTAAATCTAACATGTGCTCCAGACTGATCGGTGGCTCTTGTCCTTCTCCGTCGCCCTTGCCTACCAGACCAGGCCACATTGCATTGTGAAGTTTAGGCTTAAAATTTGTCATATGATTGGTGTTCAACACTGAAAAAAGTGTGGTGATTTGTTACAAAAAGGAAAGCTAAAACACAAGATATTCTGACCATCTTGCAGCCATCAATAGCAAAGGCTGCCTAAAATCATAATACCATTCCAAGAACCTCAAATCACCTCGTGATCTTTTTGTTCCTCCCAATTCGCATCGTAATAGTTAGCTGAATAATAATAGTAATTGAAGTGATTTGCCCGTTTCGCGAAGTCCACCCCATTGAGCACGAATCCATAGAAGTGCCCTCCGAGTTTTTTCAGCGACTGCACGGCTTCTTCAACATCTTTACGCAATGTGACCCCACAGCGGACAACGATCACTAGACCTTCAGCATGATGTTGTAAAAAAGCCGTCTCACTCAACCCCAAGACAGGAGGTGTATCTAAAATGATACGATCAAATTTGCCTTTCAATTCAGCCAAGATGGCAGCAAACACGCCAGAGTTCAGTAACTCCGTCGTTCCAGGAATCACTGCACCACGGGAAATTGTCCACAATTGATCCGTTTCAGACTTTTGAAGACACTCTTCAATTGTGGCCCTTCCTGTTAGTAGGTCTGTCATGCCCACTCTATTTGAAGCCCCAACCACGTCATGCACACGTCCACGTCGAAGGTCGCAATCAATCAGAAGAGTCCTGTCACCTAACGAAGAAAATGCCCACGATACATTTGCGGAGACAGTTGTCTTACCTTCACCTGGCCTTGCGCTAGTGATCATAATAACATGTCCATCTCCTTTGGGACTTTTATTCAATAAAATACTGCTTCGGATCAATCTGAAATTTTCGAGCAAGGCATTTGGCACTGTAGCTCCAACAGCAGGAGATCTATTGAGCGCTTCTAAAATCTTGGGATCACTCAAAGGAACCAACCCAATT
>JAOZVT010000630.1 GCA_025869455.1 Prosthecobacter sp. | reverse complement strand
GGAGAGATCGGTAGCTTCACCGGGGTCATTCGCTAAATCATAGAGGCGATAGCCGTGGGACTTCGCATCATGGTCATAAAACAGACGAATCAGCTTCCAATCTCCGCGACACACAGAAACGCTGGGCGGCAAGTTGTCTGGCACGCCAGGGGCATGAGGAAAGTAGGTGAAGATAGGGCCGCGATCAAAAGCCTGCCCACGCAAGGCAGGTGTGATGTCCATCCCATCCACGACATGATCTGGGGTCGGAGGCAGATCCAGCAGCTTTAGGATGGTGGGATAAAAGTCGGTGCTTTGGATCATCGTACCATTGCGGATGTTTGCGGGGGTCACACCCGGCCACTTCACGATGCAAGGCACGCGTATGCCACCTTCATACATGGTGGCTTTGCCTCCTCGTAGTGGCGCATTGCTGGTGGGCGTGGTGCCATCCACTTGGTTGTACATGTTGCCACCATTGTCAGAGAAAAAGATAATTGCCGTCTTTTCGGTTAGGCCAAGACGATCCAGGGCATCCAACATCTTGCCGATGTTTTCATCCAAGGACTGAACCATCGCCGCATAGGTGGGGCTGTGTTGCGGGTCGCTCGGATCAATCAGATGACGATACTTTTCGATCAGGCTCTTTTTGGCATCAAAGGGAGCATGAACACTGAACTGCCAGTAATTTAAAAAGAAGGGCTTATCTTGATGGCTTTCCATGAAGGCCACAGCTTCGTCTCCCATACGATCTTCCAGGTGTTCCCCTGGGGTCTTCTCTTTGAAATTGGCAAATTTCCAAGGAGCCACAAAACTACCTGCGGGACCTGGGCCTGGATGATGCGGCACATCCACATCAAACCCCTGCTGCAAAGGAGAATAAGGCTCTGGCCCCAGGTGCCATTTTCCGAAGTGGCCCGTGGCGTAACCCGCGTCTTTGAGCCGCTCCGCCAAAGTGACGAACTTGGTATCAAACCGCGTGGCACTATCCACAACGGTCACTTTTGAGTTAGCCGGAGCCGTGGCACGAACCGCAGGGCGCATCAGCACCTGTGGCAGATGACAATTCGGCGCGGTAATGCCGATGCGTGCGGGATTCTGTCCCGATAAAATACTGGCGCGTGTAGGCGAGCACAAAGGGCTGGCTGAATACGCGCGGCTGAACAACATCCCTGAGCGCGCGAGGCGCTCAAGGTTGGGTGTTTGATACAGCTTCGTGGTCCCGAACAAAGTCGTATCACTCCAGCCCAAATCATCCGCTAAGATGAATAAGATGTTAGGCCGATTGGGTGCCGAATTTGCGGCCTGTTTGATCACAAACAAACAGCACAAGACAAGAGTGATCGACTTGATCATGGGTGACTTACTGAGGGATGGGATCGCTGCGGTGAACCGTCTTGCCTTCCCAGATGGCCTCATCGGTCTTTTTGTCATAGGTCAGTACACGGCTGGCGCTATTCGGAGCGGGAGGCACATCTATTTTAGGCAGCCACTTTTTATGTTCGGCGATCACCTCGGCATACTCCGGCTTACCGGCTAGATTTTCCCATTCTTCAGGATCTTTCTCCATGTCGTAGAGTTCCTCCGTATCGTCAGCGTAATGGATGTAACGCCACTTCACACTGCGCACGCCATGGTTTCCCTGATTGTGACTGGTCACGGCAGGGCGCTCACGTTTGGCATTCGGATCTTTCAATTGAGGAATGAGGCTCAGCCCTTCCAGATCATCTCGCTGAGGCAGACCGCAGAGGTCAATCAAAGTCGGGTAGATATCCAGCAACTCGGCAGGCTGCTTTGTGCGACCGCCCGCATGTACACCAGGGCCAGAAAAGATGAGAGGCACTTTGGTACCGCGATCCCACAGGGTATTTTTCCCCGTGATTTCCTTTTCACCGAGATGCCAGCCATGATCTCCCCAAAGAACGACAATGGTATTGTCTGCCTGCCCACTTTCCTCAAGAGCCTGGGTGAGACGACCTACTTGAGCATCCACAAAACTGGTGCAAGCCAAGTAACTGCGCACCAGATTACGCCATTGGTTATTCTCCTTCAGCCATTTCAAACGCGGCTCAGGCAGTTCCCAATGCAGATACCAGGAGAAACGCGGTGTATCACTGCGATCATGCTCGGTGATTTTGGGTAAAACACTGTCGTCATCAGGATACAGGTCGAACCACTTCTGCGTGGCATAACAAGGAACGTGGGGAAGAAAGAAACCTGCGGCAATAAAAAACGGCTTATCTTTGGGAGCCTTTTTAATCTGATCCACTGTCCAGGAAGCCACCTGGTAATCGCCCTTCGAGCTATCATCATTGTCGGGTGGCCAAACGCCCCAATCCATCAGTGGATGGTCGCCCATGGGTGTCGGTGGGATCAGCTTGTGTGGAGGCTTGCTACCGACACCGCCAAAGGCACCGACGACCTGAAACTCTGGGGGTCCATCTTGTGCAGCGGCTTTCCCCTTCCCTCCTTTTTTTAAGGCTCCAGCACCGCCATGATAAATCTTACCCGTGGCGGCGGTCATGTAACCGTTATTGGCAAAGTGTTGCGGCAGCGCGACACGGTCCTTCCACTTGGGCAGGGTGCGAAACCAGGGAGCCAATCCATACACGCCTGTCGTCGTTGGGCGCAGGCCTAACATCAAGCTCGTCCGCGAAGGATTGCACAACGGAGCGTTGCAATGCGCGTTCAGAAAGACGGTCCCTTGAGCGGCCAAGCGGTCAATATTGGGCGTCTTAGCCATGGGATGCCCACCCAAGGTACCGATCCAGTCGTTTTGGTCATCAATCGCGATGAACAAGACGTTAGGTTTTTTAGTCTCCACAGCATGCAATGAGGTAAACAGCGCGGCACTGGCCAGTAACCAGGAAAGAGGTTTGAAGAGATTCATAGGGTTCAAAAATAATGAAATGGGATTGGATAGGGAGAAGCTTCTTATTCGCTCCAACGGGTGATGACTTTGCGCTCAGTGACGGGCCACCAGTCTGCAATTTTGGTGGCCAATCGTTCAACGACTTCAGGATTCTTGGAGGCTAGATTGTTGTCTTCATTCGGATCTGCCAACAGATCAAAAAGCTGCGGACGCTTTTCCGTCCGTGGGTGACTGCTGGCATAACGGCCCACTTGGCCATCGTAGGTCAGCAGGAGCTTCCACTTGCCTTCGATCACCCAACGGTAAAGCAGGCTGTCTTCTGGCTTGTCCACATTGGCCACGTCATGGGCAAAACCCTCGCCAAAGATTTCATCCCGCTCCAGCTTCTTGCCATCGCGAATCAGAGGCATCAAATCCACGCCAGGAAGGTTATCGGGAATGCGTGCGCCCGCTGCGCTCAGGATGGTCGGCACGAGATCAATGCTGCTGACCAATTCCTCGTGTTTGCCAGGTTTGATGACTCCAGGCCAACTCAAGAGGATGGGCTGACGAGTCCCGCCTTCGTTGGGTGACTGCTTGGAACGAGGCGCGTAGTTATTCCCCTCAGGGTTCTGAATCCAGCCATTATCGCAGATGTAATAGACAAGCGTGTTATTGGTTAGACCTTTCTGATCCAAGTAATCTAACAATTGCCCGCAGGTCTCATCGAACCACTCACACATGGCGTAGTATTTAGCCACGCTCAGCGAATCAACTTTATCGCGATACTTGGCCAGAATGCGTTCTGGTGGATTGTGCGGCGTGTGGGGAAGAAAGGGGGAATACCAGAGAAAGAAAGGTTTCTTCTCCGTGGTGGCCATATCCACAAAATCAAAAACGGGCTGCAAGCCTTCGCGTCCAATTTTCAAACCATCGTCGCCATGACGACCGCCCTTGTTTGGAAACCCGCGTGTCATGCCATGAGTGAATCCACCGCGCTGGTAAGATCCTTCCCACCACTTGCCGGACTGGTGGCTTAAGTAGCCTTTTTCAGCGAGAAGTTTTGGCAAGGTAGGCTGCGTGTCAATGTGACTGATCAGCCGTTCGCGGAGTTGATCATACTCTGGGGAATTTGGCTTCGCCAAAGTCAGCGATGGATCATTGCCAGAAATCTTATGCTGATGAGGATACAGCCCCGTGGCCAATGTGGCCAAGGAGGGACGGCACAAAGCGGTAGGCACATAACCACGCGTAAACTCGGCACTACGAGCTGCCAGCTTGTCTAAATTCGGTGTCTTAATCAGGGGATGCCCCATGAAACCATAGTCCGTGTAGGCTTGGTCATCCGAGAGAATGAAAACTATGTTAGGCGAGTCAGCCCGCAAAAACCCAGCCGATAGGGCCAGTGCGGTGAACAGGGTCATCAGGTATTTCATGGTTGGGAAATTAAGGTACGTTTGCAAAACTCCAGGATTGCACGGGTCTATCCTGTGCCTGGGCAAAAACAGTGATGGATTCGATCTCCACCGGGGCTTTATCCGCTGGCAGGTAGAGCCTCATGCCAGCCAAGGAACCTTGGATAGGCAGCTCAAGGGTCACATCCGCCCAGTCACTGCCCGCAGGAATCACGAAGGCCGTGATTTGCCCTTCTTCGGTGTAGGTTTCTTGATCTGAGGTGCGCCAGTGGACATGGCCTTCACCGCCTGGAGCACAACGGACACGCAGCTTGATCGTGGCAGGTCCTTTGACCTTAACGGAAGCATTTCCCAAGAAAGGGCGACGGCCTTCGCCTTCGATTTTTAACATGCCTTTGGTTAGGCTTGCCTTGCATCCTTTGGGCACCAAGCCGCGCATGGGATCAATGCCGATCCTTGCATTCGCAGGTGCCTTATAGGCTGGATTTGGCTGCGGGATCAGCGCGCCGGTGTCTTTCAGAAAGCCATCAATCAGGACATCCAGATCCTTCACTTTCTCCGGCATCTGCTCGGCTAGGTTCTTCGATTCACCGATGTCTTCCTTGAGATTGTAGAGTTCTCTCGGCACGCCGGGTCCGAACCAGCGGATGAGTTTATAATCCCCCTGACAAACAGTGACCCCACCCTCATTGGGCCGATAAGGAAAGAAGTTAAAGAAGGCATCCCGAGCAATGTCCCCCTTCCCCGTCAGGACTGGGGCGATGCTGACTCCATCCATCTTCTGCTGTTCAGATTTCGCTTGGCCGATCAAGTCCAACACCGTGGGATAAATATCAATATGTCCCACGATGGTTCCATTGACCGTCCCTGGCTCAATGTGTCCTGGCCAAGACCAGATCATGGGAACGCGGGTGCCGCCCTCATAGAGTGAACTCTTGCCATCACGCAAGGGGCTGTTGTCTGTCGGGCCACGATCCCCTGCCCATTTCCGCCATTCAGCCAAGGCGTCTTTTTTGGCGGTCTCTGCTTTTTCGGTCTTGGCCGTGTTCGGCACATTGCTATGAATATTCCCACCGTTGTCAGAGTAGAAAATGATGATCGTATTGTCCGTTAGGCCACGCGCATCCAGTTCATCCAAGATGCGACCAAAGCATTCATCCACACTGCGGAACATGGAAGCCATTATGGGATTTCCCTGAAACCCGCGAGGATCGGTTTTCTTGGCAAATTCGGCGGTGTATTCCGGCTTATGCCCCCACGGCCCATGCACGCCATAACACCAGAGATTGAGGAAGAAAGGCTTGCCTGCGCTCTCTTGGATGAACTTAACGGCCTCAATGGCTTGGCGATCCACAATGTATTCTCCCACCGAGCCATCGGTAATCGTTCCCACTTTGTTTTTGGCCGTGGGACGGCCCTCAGGCACGACCCCATAAGGTGAAAAATAATTTCCTGGCGGCCCTGGATCTGGCGCGCAATGAAAGGCCACATCAAAGCCCTGATGTTCGGGGCGATAAGGCTCCGTCAACCCGAGGTGCCATTTACCGATGTGCGCGGTACGGTATCCAGCATCATGCAGGGCCTCAGCCAAAGTGTATTCCGCTGGATCTAAATAGTTCTTGCTCTCAGGACTGATCATGGGTCGATTTGGAGCCGCCTTTTCGGGCATGAAATTATGTCCTGGTGGCTGCGGGGGCTGATGCCCACTGGCCGTGAGGATGCCATGACGAGGCGGATGCTGACCCGACATGATGCTGCCCCTGGAGGGTGAGCACAGCGGGTTCGCGTAAGCGCGGGTGAAACGCATGCCGCGTTTGGCAAAACGATCTATGTTAGGTGTCTCGTAATACTGAGAGCCATAGACACCGCTGTCCATCCAGCCCATGTCATCCACCAGAAAGAGAACCACATTGGGCTTTTCTGCCGCCATCAAAACATGGCTCAAAAAAGCGCAGGTCAGAATTAAGATTGGTTTCATCATAAGTTAGGCAAAGATTTCTGTGACTGCATTTCCATGACCATCCTGCGTGACGTAAAACGGGCGACCTTCGATGGTGTATTCCGTCTTTGGACTGATCCCCATCGCGGTCATGATGGTGGCATGCAGGTCCATCACGCTGACGGGATTTTTTGTGGCGATCAGGGGACGTTCATCGGCTGTTTCACCGTATAAAAAACCTTTCTTTGTACCACCGCCAAACATGACCACACTGGTACCACCCGTGAAATGACGATGCAGCCCATAGTGTTTCATCTCCTCCAGACGCTCGACCTTAAAGGTGGCTTGATCACCTGCATTTGAGCCTGGTTTGCCTTCCATGATGGCATCGCGACTGAACTCGCTGGCGATGATCACCAGCGTACGCTCCAACATCCCGCGTTTTTCCAAATCCTGCACCAAGGTGGCAATCGGCAGATCAATTTCCCGATGCAGTCCTTCCACTGTGGTGTGTCCATCTTTGTGCGTGTCCCAATAGACAAAGGGCACGTACTCCGTGGTCACTTCAACAAACCTGACTCCAGCCTCGACGAGGCGACGAGCGAGCAAGCAGCCCCGGCCAAAACGTCCCGTATCATACTTCGCGTAGCTTTCCTTCGGCTCCAGGGTGATGTCGAAAGCCTCGCGCTCTTTGGAACTCAGCAAGCGATACGCATTGTCCATGCTACGGATCAAGGACTGCTGCTGGTGATCACTCATGTAATCACGCTGAGGACTCTGATCCACCAGCTTGCGGAAGAGCTTATCACGATTCGCAAATCGATTAGCGTCCATGCCTTTTGGCGGACGAACGGACATGGCGGCCTCTTCTGGATACGGCAGATTCATGGGTCCAAATTCACTGCCAAAAAATCCGGCGGTGGTGAAGGCTTTCAGTTCCTCACTTTCGCCGATGCCTTCTAAGCGTTGCCCAATATTGACAAACGATGGCATGACCGAATTGCGCGGCCCTAGCACCTTGGCCATCCAAGAGCCGATGTGAGGACAGGCCACGGTTTGCGGCGGCACATAACCCGTGTGCCAGTGATACTGATGGCGACTATGCAGGATGCTTCCCAGATCAGGCTGCACAGCGCTGCGGATCAAAGTCGCGCGATCCATGACTTGCGCGATGTTTTCCAAGCCCTGGCAAATTTTCACACCGTCCACCGCCGTGTCGATGGCCGGAAAAGTGCTCAGCATTTTGGCCACCTCCACGCCTTTTTCAAAAGGCACGTAACGCTTCGGATCAAAGGTATCCGGTGCCGCCATGCCGCCCGCCATCCAAAGCAGGATGCAGGCATCCGCTTTCGCAGGTGGATGCTGTACCCCACCCGCCCAGACGGATTGCGGCTCACCCGTCATCCAGGCAGCGGTGCTAGCAGCCGCGAGTTGCTTCAAGAAATCCCGCCTAACAATCTGTTTAGGAGCTTGTGGGTCAAATTCGTGATTCATAGCCAAGGTGGAAATCAAAATTACCGAACAAACATAAACTCAGGCTGCATGACCACCGCCCACAGCAGATCTTGGATCGAGTCAGCGGTCGGCTTTTCTCCGAGCAGGGTTAAAACAAGGGTCATTTCAGATTCCGTAGGATCACGAGTCAAGGCCTGCCGATAAACCCAGCGCACGAGGTCCTCACGAGTCTGCCATTCACGTTCTAACAAATCCGCAGCGCCTTTGGCAAGAGCCGCCGTTAGGATTTCTCCATTCGAAAGATCCAGTGCCTCCAGGGTGGTGATTTCATTGGGCCGACTGGAGACGATTTGATCCCGATTGGGACGGCCCAGCGAGCGCATTAAAAAGTCACTCTTCAGCAGGCTTGCGCGCACCTGAAGCGACCCACTTTTTCCACCTTGAGCCAAGAGCATCGGCCCTTGAGCATTCAGCACCTTATTCCAGGCACCGAGAGCTTTCACCAGAGTTACCTTTTGCCAATCCTTTGGCAGCGCACCCAGACGGCCCTCCTTGCCTTCAGGCACCTTGGGGTTCCATTCCCAAGTTTCATCGCTCATCACCTTCAGTTCCTCACCATTCGCCAGCTTCAGGCGCGCTTCAAAAAACAAACCTGCCGCATTCGGGCCTTTGCCCGCATTGGAGGCAATGACCACCAGGCTATTTTGCCCAACCACAAGTTTGTCATGCAGAGGCACCGCCACGACTTGCTCCCAGTTCTCGCTACCCGTCACTTTGCGACCATTGATGAAGAGGGTAAAACCATTATCACAGGTCATCACAGCGGCACCTTCCAC
>JAOZVT010000629.1 GCA_025869455.1 Prosthecobacter sp. | reverse complement strand
GCATTCGAACTCGTTTGGGAGCCCGCCTGGAATCAGGGCATGATCTCCGTGGAAGGTAAAATGAAGCTGGGCATGATCTGATCACAGGATCAGCATGCAGTCCCCATAACTGAAGAAGCGATACCGTTCGCGGATCGCCTCTTCGTAAGCTCGTAGAATCAGCTCCTTCCCCGCAAAAGCGCTCACCAGCATGATGAGCGTGGATTTGGGGAGGTGAAAATTGGTCAGCATGGCCCCCACGGCGCGGAACTGATAGCCGGGGTAAATGAAAATATCCGTACTTCCACTCTGAGGCACGATGGAGCCTGCATGATCACGAGCCACGGTCTCAAGCGTACGCATAGCAGTCGTCCCAACGGCAATGACTCGTTTGGCTTGTTGGATAGCCGCTGCCGTCTCTGCCCCCACTTCATAGCGTTCGCTATGCATGATGTGCTCGCTGATCTTTTCCGCCTTCACGGGTTGAAAGGTACCCACGCCCACATGCAGGGTCACGAAAGCATGCGGTAGTTTTTGAACCATTTCAGGCGTGAAGTGGAGTCCTGCTGTGGGTGCCGCAATCGCCCCTGCCGTTTGGGCAAACACCGTCTGGTAACGCTCCCGATCCGCAGGCTGATCATCACGCCCCATGTAATGCGGCAGAGCCAAATGACCGTGAGCAGCCTCATCCACTTCGCGATCCCATTGCAGGATGCGTTCACCATTCTCCAGAATCTCTTCCACGGTGCCGGTGGCATCACCGATTTGCACCGTGTGCCCCAGTCGGAATTTCTTCCCAGGTTTCACCATGCAGCGCCAGCGAGTCGCCGTCAGCGGCTCTAGACGCAGCACCTCACGATTTCCGTCATTGGAAAAGTAACGCGCCGGGACCACCCGCGTATTGTTCATCACAAACAGATCCCCTGCCCTCACAAACTCTGGAAGCTCCGCAAACAGCCGATGCTCCAGCGTCCCAGAGTCACGATGCACCACCAGCATACGCGAAGCCGCACGATTAGGCAGCGGTTCACTGGCAATGAGTTCGGGTGGGAGATGGTAGTCGAAGTCAGAAGTTAGCACGTAACGAATGGGAAAAGGATTCTTAGCCTTGCCGGCCACGAATGACCAGCCAAGCCGATCATAAACGCAGCTGGTCAGGGCTGGCAATCACCAGCTTATACCCGCTGGAGACTTCATCCAGTGTGACTGACTCATATGAACCAAGTAGGTCAGTTGCGCTGAAACTGACTGTGAGCGGGTGGCACACACTGAACACCCGCCATTGGCCGTATCACTCTTCCTCGTCTTCGGCCTCAGGGGTTTCCAGATAACCTTTCTGCTGCAACTCCACGCTCAGCCGCGTTAAAGCTGCATCCAGCGTTTCCGCGTTCTGGCGTGAAAGCGCGGAACTTGGAATATCCAAAGAAGCTTTGAAATTGATCCGGTCGATGCTTAGCGCAGGCGCTTCAGTAACCTCCGGCCATTGGACTTGGTTATAAAATCCTGTCAGAGTCTTCGGCGCAACGGCTTGATCAGCTCCGCGTGACAACACGATCAAGCTATCCTGCCCCTGCAACCAAAAGAGAGATCGCCAAGTGCTGGCCGCACCTTCATGGACGCTGCTATAAACAGTTTGCGTCTTCGGGGCTGGCCCCGTGGAGTCCAATCGGAAGTTTTCCAAGGGACGTACCAGGAACCGAGTAAAGCGGCCATCTTTAGCCACCAAAAGCAGCGCAGCCTCAGGCGGTTGCGCGCTTGGTTCCACCAGCAGGTAACCTGAAAGAGTCACCCGCGTGGCCTCCGTGCCAGCGAAACTTTGCCCCGTGCCATTGAGTTTATAGATCAAAAGTCCAGGTTCAGATAGCTTGAGCCAAGCGGAGGCGACAGCCGCTCGATCTCCCAAGGTCGCAGTGACGGTATAGACCCCCACCAGCGTTGCATCCGCCAAAGGAACCGTCAGCGTGTTATAAATAGCACCCGCCAAAGGTTTGCCATTGAACTGCCACTGGTAAGCCACGGCTTCGCCTTCTTCCCCCGCCACGGCGGTGAAGGTCGCGGTGCTTCCAGGTGCCACCACTTGATTCTCTGGCAATGTCGTGAAGTTCAGCGCAGCGCCCACTGTCAAAGTCGCAGGTAATGAAAGCGTGCTTCCATGGGCATTGGATACCACACAATCATAGACTCCAGCCTGGTTTTTAAGTGCCTGATTAAGGAACAACGTGGCAGCTTTAGCTTTTACCAAATTGTTCCCATTGAATCGCCATTGGTATTTGAGATCGGCACCTTCCGCTTGGATTTCAAAGGTGGCCTCAGTCCCCACTTCCACAGCCACAGAAACTGGCTGCTGCGTAATGCGCGGAGGGGCTTCTTTAAAGGTCACCTTAGCCTTCGCGGAAGTGACCGTTTCCGTGCCATTGCTAACCACCACATCATAATTCCCTGAGGGATCAGACTCCGCATTTCCATCCACCATCCATCGATCTGTCGTGGCTCCATCGATGATGGCTCCATTCAATCGCCACTGATACGCTATCACCCCCGCTCCAGCAGCTCGCACTTGCAGATGCAAATCACGATCTGGCCGCACGATGCCTCCAATGGGCTGCTGCACGATGGCTAAATTCGTGGTGACGGTGAGCGGCACAGCTTCAGAAACCTCAGTTTCATACGGGCTGCTCACGATGACATCATACAAACCTTGATCCGTCTGCTTGACCTTGCTCAAAGCCAAGGTCGGAGCTGTGGCTTTCGGGATAACCTGGCTATTGCGCCGCCACTGATACGTGAGCGTTTCTCCCTCCGCATTGACAGAGAGAGTCGCGCTACCCCCAGCCGATACCGTTTGGCTCACAGGTTGGTCCAGAATCCTCACACTATCCACCATCAACACGGTAGGTTCAGAAAACTCAGTGCCCTTCAGGTTAGTAACCACCACATCATAGGTTCCTTCCATGGTCTTGCTCAGATGGGGAACCTGGTAGGTGGATTGATCCGCTCCAGGAATATCATTTCCCTTGAGTCTCCACTGATAATGCACCTCTGTCGTACTTTTCACTGCCACAGAAAGCTCCAGGGGATCTCCCGCCGTAAGAGTCGGTTCCGGTGTCGGTTGAGTTTGGATATCGGGCAAATCAAAACCCCGACCATAAGCCAAATGAACTTCAGGATTATTGTAATCGGGATGCGGAATGAAATCCGCCTCCGTGACCTCTGTCTTGGGCACCAAAGCATTGACGCAAGACAGCGTACGAACGGTATCCGAACCAAAATGAAGAGGACGATTAAAAGACGGCGCCTCATACTCAATACGCTTCAGCGGCTCTTCCAAAAGATCCGCCACTGATACCTTCCCCACATCGGGATAAAGCACCGGATCATAGCCATAAATCAAAGCCCGCGCACCAGGAACACGTTGACTATTCGAAATCGGGTTTTTCGCCGAGATCTCTGAAGTCATTGTTACTCTCGGCCATTCGTAAAATCGCCCCAAAAGTGATGATTGGGAAGCCTGATAATATGATCGCGCTAAAACCCCATCACGATGAAAGCCCCACCAACGAGGAGCTTGAACCGCTGGGTGATAAAATGGGGTTCCACTAGGCTGGGTATAGCTAACAGCATAACTTCCAGCTACCACCAAATCTGGCGTAGGGGCCTGGGCTGATGGCAGCTTAAACACTACGGTCTGAAGTGGGGCCTCCTCTGTATCTGAGCTTATAGTGAGAGAATTATAAATTTTCATCTCAATGTTATCAGATGAAAAAATGAGGGGTTGATTTCGATCAACCGTGAAAAATGTAGAAACGAGATCCATGTTCAGCACTCCACTTGGTTGCCCTTGGATAACCGTAGAATTATAGCCTAAATCTTCGCGTATACCTCTCCGGTAGGAAACCCTACGCCGAAGAGAAAGCATTCGTGAATCTGCCAGGCTCCCCGATTCACCTGTTGTTGCATTGACAAAGTTAGATTTTATTACTTTAAATACCGCGTCCTGATCGGTGGTAAATACTGAACGACCATTAACAAGAATACCATTCAACATCTGAGCAGGGATAATGATGGTATAATCCAGGTCGGCATCCGAATCAGAAGTCGGCGGATGGTGTAACTCCAGATGAAGCATGGCCTGAATACGCTTTTGACTCACTTCGAGTGGCCTGTCCACATCTAAAGTCCAGTTCCAGTTGCGCCAATCATAACCTGGATGAATTTGAAACTTACGTCCGTAATTAACACTCCCTAGAGCCATAGTAGTTCCATACCTCCCAGCTTGATCCGGATCACTCAAAGGCGGGTAGTTCGAATAGTAGCGTTTCTTCAGGCTGCCAACAGGAGAAAATCCAGAGTCTCTCCATCCTACGGTTTCTAGATTAGTTATTCGGGCGTTAATACCATCAAAACCAACAGCAAATTCATGTTTGATTTCTAACGTATTCAAGACGTTTTCATCAACCTCCAGAGCTGTGCGCCCTCCACTAATTAAATAACTCGTCTCAAAATCTTCGGGAGCGATTTCTGGAATGATGTAATCCCCTACTTGGGCCGTGGGAGAGGTATCTTGGATCGGCAAGCGCCAACTGTACATGTCAGGCTGGCCATCGGCCGTGCAGATGAAATGCAGCCCTACTTGGCTAACGGTCAAGGGCGTGGGTTCTCCTGCGGAAGCCTGTCCCAAGGACTGCAAGCCCACCATCAGCGCCAAGATTCTCCAGATGCGATTCAAAATCATGCGGTTCAAAAAAGTAATACCATGTCAATACATCATTAAGGAGGAGGCATCCACCAAATATTACCTAGACTCACGCGAATTTTCCCATGAGCATTCAATGGAGATGACTAGTGACGGGGATGCGTGGCCCGATCGAGATTCGCATCTCACTTGCCAGTCGTGTGACTCACTTCCAGAATAGCTGACTCATGCGCTACCTAGCCCTCTTTTCATTGCTCACGCTATCAGCCTTCGCGGCAGATAAGGATTTCCCTCTCGTTCCGGCTCAGGAATGCCATCCGCGTGCTGGCCTGCCCAACTTTTTAGCCAAGGTCAATCAACCTGGGGCCGAAGTCCGCATTGGTTATCTGGGCGGCAGCATCACCGCCCAACAGGGCTGGAGACCGAAGACACTCGCCTATTTCCAAGAGACCTATCCCCAGGCAAAGATCAGTGAGATCAATGCAGCCATCGGCGGTACGGGTTCGGATCTCGGCGTGTTTCGTTTGAAACAAGATGTGTTGGATCACAAACCTGACCTGATGTTTGTAGAATTTGCCGTCAACGATGGCGGTGCTGCTCCTGAGCAGATCTTCAAGTGCATGGAAGGCATCGTCCGCCAGACATGGAAGGCGCTGCCGGATTGTGATATCTGCTTCGTTTACACCCTCACGGAAGCCCTGGCCCCAGCCATGATCGAAGGCAAGTTTCAGCGCTCCGCCAGCGCCATGGAAAAGATAGCCGATCACTACGGCATCCCCTCCATCCACATGGCCATGGAAGTGGCTAAACTGGCCAAGGAAGGCAAGCTCATCTGGAAGGCTCCCCTGCCAAAAACCGATGAAGAAAAGAAAGCCCTGGGGGACAAGTTTGTCTTTGCCCCAGACAGCGTCCATCCTCACGTAACGACCGGTCACGAGCTCTACCTTCAGGCCATCGTGCACTCTTGGGCACCCATCACCGCCGCCTCCAAAAACGTCGGTGCGCATGTACTCCAGGCACCCTTCATCGCCACGAACTATGAGCGGGCGCAGTTGCTCCCCATCTCGAAAGCCACCCTCTCCAGTGGCTTTACCAAGCTGGACCCCAAGACGGATGCCTTTGGCAAACGCTGGGCCAATCGCATGAGTGATATGCACAAAGCGGACAAACCCGGTGAAACCATCACCTTTAAATTCAAAGGCACCCGCTGTTCCCTCTACGATCTAGTCGGGCCAGACTGCGGTCAGGTCATCGTCACCCTTGATGACCAGCCGGCTAAAATCGTCCCTCGCTTTGATGCCTACTGCACTTATCACCGCCTTTCGACTCTGATGATCGGCACCGACCTCGAAGACACCGTTCATACCGTGAAGGTCGAGATTCACCCGGATCAACCCGACAAAGTGAAGATTCTCGCCATCAACAAAAACACCATGGACAAACCCGAGCGCTTCGATGGCACCGCCATCTACCCTGGCGCGATTCTTCTCGTGGGCGAAGTGCTACCGTAGGCTCCACGCGCTTCACAGCGTCGCCTTCTTCACCTTGCTGAACTCAGTCCCCAGGAAGCGTTTAGCAAGGGCCTCCGCCTGTTCGGCCAAGTCGGTCAGGTAGATCTCCAGTGTGGGTTTACCCTTGGCCGTACGCAGTAGGTGTTTCTCTTCCAGCATCCGCTTCGTGTGTGCGGCGCAGGTGCTGGCGCTATCCACCAGACGCACCTTGTTGCCTAACATTCTTTTCAGTACCGGGACTAACAAAGGATAGTGCGTGCAGCCCAGCACCAGCGTATCGATCCCTTTGTCCAAAAGCGGCTTCAGATACTCTTTAAGCACTGACTTCAGTGCAGGATGGTCGATCCAGCCCTCCTCCACAAACGGCACTAGCAGCGGAGTCGCCGTCGCATGGATTTGCAGGTCCGGTTTGCGCATGGCCAGGGCATATTGATAGGCACTGCTGCGGATCGTACCTGCCGTGCCGATGATGCCTACCCGCTCCGTGTTTCCATCCGCCAGAGTTGCCTCCACCCCAGGCTCCAGCACGCCGATCACTGGCACGCGAAAGGTTGCCTGCAGGGCTGGCAGCGCGTGGGCCGTGGCCGTGTTACACGCCACCACCACCGCCTTCACACCATGACTCACCAGAAACTGCGTGTCCTCCATGGAGAAACGCCGGATCGTATCGGGAGATTTTGACCCATACGGTACCCGCGCGGTGTCCCCCAGGTAAATGATGGACTCATTGGGCAAAAGCTCACGCAGAGCCCTCACCACCGTCAATCCGCCGACGCCAGAGTCAAAGACACCGAGGGGGGCGGAGGAATCAGGAGCAGTCATGGTCGGGAAAAAGGATGATAGACAGGATTCACAGGAATGGCAGGATGAACAGGAAGGATTTTCAGGCAGCTACACTTCGTTCCCGCCCCTCTTCGCTTCTCTCATGCTCACCCCCCTAGATCTCAAACTCTTCCGCGATGTCAATCGCATGAAGGGCCAGATCATCGCTGTGTCCTTGGTCATGGCCTGCGGACTGGCCATGATGATCATGACCCGCAGCCTCATCCTCACCCTGGAAGGCACGCGCGATGCCTACTACCAGCGCTACATGATGGCGGATGTTTTTGGCTCCCTCAAACGTGCCCCCCTTTCCATGAAGGAACGCATAGCCGCCATCCCAGGAGTCGCCGCCATTGAAACCCGCGTCGTCCTGGATGCCGTGCTCGACCTCCCCGGCGTGCTGGAACCCTGCACCGCCCACATCGTCTCCTTGCCAGAGGATCGTGATCCCTCGCTCAATCAGATCTTCCTGCGCCGGGGCCGCATCCCCAGGCCCGATGCACGGGGCGAAGCCGTCGTTAGTGAGGCCTTTGCGCTCGCTAACAAGCTGGACCTAGGGGACAGCGTCAATGCCATCATCAATGGCCGTCGCGATAAAATCACCGTCACAGGCATTGGCCTCTCCCCCGAATTCGTCTTTGAAGCCCGCGCTGGTGAAACCCTCCCGGATAACAAACGATTCGGTGTCTTTTGGATGAACTACCGCTCCATCGCGGTGGCATATAACATGGACGGTGCCTTCAATGACTTTGTCATTGATATCAGCCCCGGCGCAGAGGCAGGCCCCGTCATCGCTGAGCTAGATCGCCTCCTCATGACTTATGGAGCAGTCGGGGCTTACACCCGTCGGGATCACGGCAGCGCCTCCCGCTTGGAGGATGAATTACGCGTCCTCCATGCCCTCTCCGTCGCCTATCCCGTCGTCTTTCTCAGTGTGGCCGCCTTCATGGTCAATGCCGTCTTGGCACGCCTCGTCCGCTTGCAGCGGGAGCAAATCGCCCAGCTCAAGGCCCTCGGCTACTCCTCCTGGCAGGTCGGGCGGCACTACCTCAGCTTCGCCATGGTCATCGTCGTCATCGGCTCCATCATCGGTGGCATCGCCGGACGCTTCATGGGAAATGGCCTCATCAGCATGTATGAGCTGTTCTTCCGTTTCCCTGCCCTGAATTTCATCATGGATTACAGCGCGCTCGGCATCGCCCTGGCCGTCAGCGCTGCGGCTTCCTTCGTCGGTGTTCTCAGTGTCGTCTGGATGGCCGTGAAGCTCCCGCCTGCCGAGGCCATGCGGCCAGAGCCTCCCGCTGATTTCAAGCCCAGTTTTCTTGAGCGTATCGGCCTCACGCGTGGCACTGGCCCCGCCTTTCGCATGGCCTTGCGGAATATTGAGCGCCGCCCCTGGCAGTCCACCTTCACCGTCCTGGGCCTCTCTCTCGCCACGGGTCTCATGAACCTCCCTGGCAGCATGGAAGACAGCATTGACTACCTCCTCA
>JAOZVT010000628.1 GCA_025869455.1 Prosthecobacter sp. | reverse complement strand
ATTTTGTCGGTACCGAAGTCACCACGGATGGTGCCTTTGGCAGCAGCTTTGGAATCCGTCGGACCCAGAAGGTCCCGGACGTGGGCGATCACATTTTCTCCTTCAAGGGCCACCGCGATGACTGGCTTGCTCTTCATGAAACCAGCCACTTCTGGGAAGAAGGGCTTGTCAGCGATGTGGGAGTAATGATCTTTCAGCAGCTCGTCGGTGAGCTGGATCATCTTAATGCCACGCACGCGGAAGCCTTCGGCCTCCAGACGCTTGAGGACTTCGCCATTGAGACCTTGGGCGACGCAGTCGGGCTTCAGGAGGAGGAGGGATGTTTCTTGGGCCATGAGGTTTTGGGGTTTGGGAAAAGGGCGCGAAAGGTGCTGTCCTTGGCCCCTAGAGTCAAGTGAGACCTCGGATAGTTGCCGAAAAGGCTCTGCAAGGATGAGAATTCCCTCTTAGCTCTCAATGTCCGACGATCTCACGAATGTCGATCAGGTACATCTGGCGTCCATGATTGTGCGGGGAGTCAATGCACACCAGATTGCCATCCCGACTGCTGCGCGGGTGATTGTCGCAGCGCCATTCGCCAGTGTAAAAGGCGGGGCTGTAAAAGTGGCCCAGGTCTGCGCGGCGATCTGTCGGCACGTGATACAGGTAAGGGGTCTGATTGCGTTGCTTGTCTGGATAGCAGTCGTTTAGCACCCACTCGTTGTTGGTGTGCGGCACATAGGTGTTGTGGCCATTTCGGGGCATTTTTTCTTCGCCTACCACCTGTACATCGTTGGTCTTGTCCTTGTAGAGATAAAAACGATCACCGTGACTGGGGTGAAAAGCCCAGGCAAAGACATGCTCGTTATCACGCCAAACGAAGTGGGAGGTTTTACCGAGTGGATCGAGTACAAAAAGATCTGTGCCATCCGCTTTAGCGGTGAACAGGCGGGTATTGAAGGTTCTGTCCCCATCTCCTTTCCAGCGATGCAGGAAAATGAAGCGGCTACCATCGGGAGAGAATAACAAGTGATTGAACCAATGTTTGGCATTCGGACTGAAGCCGCCTTCATAAGGAATCGCCGCTGCCTGGGCGAAGGTAATGATGAGGTGCTGCTCTCCCGTTTCCATGTTGATCTTCCAGATACCAGCGTCTTCTGGCACCAGAACGTCTTTGTTCGGGTCGGGAAGTCCAGCGTAGCCATAGCCTGGGCGCGTATCGTTCAGGCGGCGAAAATCAGGCGCGATGCCCCACTTGCCGTCAGGACTGAGATTGTACACTGGATGCGGCAGGGTACGCTTCTCCTTCGTCTTCACATCCATCAGGTGGCAGACGAATTGACCGTCTTCGCGGTCATTCCACATGACGGTACTTTCGGTGTTAGGCACCCATTGGAGCATGCAGCCTTGTTGCCAGTTCCAGGCGTGGCTTTTCCCCAGTTCGGTCCACTTATCCCCGTCCTGAAGGTCCACCATGCCGACATTGATCTTGTCGTCCGCTGTTGGGGAGCGATGCTCAAAATCCACTTCATTGGCCAGCACATAGCGGTTGTCTGGACTGAACTGAAGCTTGTCGTAGTAACCAAACCAGTGGAAACGCGGTCCCTGGGTGATCTGACGGACCGTGATCGCTTTTTCAGCCTCCTGGGCAGTCAAGCCGAGGCGTGAAGCAAATAGGGCGGAAATGGAAGTTTGCAGGAAATGACGTCGGTTGGCCATACTTCAAGGACTAGCCAGGAAATCGGCGCTAACAATCACCACTTGCCATTTCTACGATCTGTGGAATCCTCCGAACCGGTTTTTTACCGCTTCCCCACTTGGGGCCGAAGTTTGACATGTAGCCCGCCAGATTGGCGGTGATCCCGTCTCCTCTGATGAGAGACGCCCTTACTGCGACAGGTTGCCCGCTCATGGAAGCCTACCTGCCGGTTTGTAACATACATGGAAAAGACATTCGCAGATCTCGGCCTTTCGCCCGAGCTAATGAAAGCTATCGAAGCTCAGGGCTTCGAACAACCTTCCCCTATCCAGGCCCAAGCCATCCCCGTGGCTTTGACAGGTCGTGACGTCGTCGGCCAGAGCCAGACCGGATCAGGCAAGACCCTCGCCTTCGGCCTGCCCGCCGTGGATCGTATTGACGCCACCAGCCGTGACACGCAGGTCCTGATCATGTGCCCGACACGTGAGCTGGCCATGCAGGTTTGCGCAGAAATTCACAAGGTCGCCTCCTTCAAAGAAGGCGTGCGTGCTACCCCGATTTACGGGGGTTCTTCTTATGACCGCCAGATTCGCGCCCTGCAAATGGGTTCGCAGATCGTCGTGGGTACCCCAGGTCGTATCCTCGACTTCGTGGATCGTGGCACTCTCCGCCTCGATAAACTGAAGACCCTCGTCTTTGATGAAGCCGACGAAATGCTCGACATGGGCTTTGCGGATGAAATCGAACGCCTCATGCAGGCCGTGCCGAAAGAGCGTCAGACGATCTTCTTTTCCGCGACCTTTGATCCACGCATTCGTCGCCTGATTGATCGGTACACGAACAACCCAGCCACCATCACCATCGAACAGAAAGCGATGACGGTGCCGACCATCGAGCAGCGCTACTATGAAGTGCAGGGTCGCAGCAAAACAGAAGTGCTTTGCCGCATTCTAGACATGGACTCCCCACGCCTAACCATCGTGTTTGCGAATACGAAGAAGGCTGTGGATGATACCGTGGATGCTCTCACCGCCCGTGGTTATGCCGCCGACCGCCTCCATGGCGATCTCAATCAGGTCATGCGTGAGCGCGTGATGCGGAACTTCCGCAATGGCAATGTCGAGGTCCTCGTCGCCACCGACGTGGCTGCCCGTGGCCTTGACGTGAACGACATTGACCTCATCGTCAATTTTGAGCTCCCCTATGACACGGAAGATTACGTGCACCGCATTGGCCGCACAGGCCGTGCCGGACGCAAAGGCACCGCTGTCAGCCTTGTCGCAGGTCGTGAAATTTACCTCATGCAGCGCATTCAGCGTTTCACGAATGCCAAGGTCACTCGCACCAAGGTTCCTTCCCAGGAAGAGCTGGAAGCCACCCGCGTGGATCAGGTTTTCGAAAAACTGAAGGCCACACTGGAAGCTGGCAACTACGCCAAGCATGAACACACCGTGCAGCGTCTTCTGGATGCTGGTTTCGACGCGACTGATGTCACCAGTGCTGTGCTGGACCTGTGGATGAAAGAGTTCTCCCGCGAAGGTGAACAGATCATCGAAGACCGCGCCAATCAGCGCCCTCAGCAGCCGCAGCGTGAATTTGTTCCTAGCACGACCTCTGCTGTGACGGGACGCACTGCTTCTGCGGGTGATTCGGTACCTGTCAGCCGCCCTGCTGAGCCCTCTGCACCGCGTGACGAAGGTCCGCGCAGGCCAGACGCGCCTCCTGCTCAACAGGAACCACGTGACGACTTCGGCCCTGCGCCGATGCGTTCCCGTTCCTTTGTTCAGAAAGGCCCACGTTCCGGCATGGTGCGTCTTTTCGTCAACATCGGCGGCATGGACAATGCACGCCCTGCTGACATCGCAGGCATGATTTACAATACATCTAAGATTCCAAGTGGCACTTTGGGCACGATCGAAATTTTCGAGAAATGCGCTTATGTGGAAGTGCCAGACGACCACGTGGAAACCGTCATTTCAACAGTCACAGGCACCAACTATCGTGGTCGCGACGTTCGCATGAATCTGGCGGATCGTCAGGACGGCGGTGGCGGCGGGCAGCGTGGCAACAGCAGCTTTGGCCCACGTGGCTTTGGTAGCAAAGGTGGTTATGGTGGTGGAGCCAAGCCAGGCGGCTTCCGCAAACCTTATGGTGGCGGTGGTGGTGGTGATAAGCCCTACGGTCGCAAACCAAGTGGCGGCGGCGGTGGTGGATTCAAACCACGTCGCTGGGAAGACTAATCCCTCAAGACGGTGAAATGGGTCACATGACCCGTTTCACCAAGGTCTAAATAAAAAGAGCCTGTCCTCACGGACAGGCTCTTTTACTTTTCAGATCTTACCTTATTCAGCTTTGGGTGCTTCAGGTTCTGCGGGAGCAGGTTCGGCTGCTGGCAGTTCCGGGGCTACGGGCGGCACAATCTCCTCAGTTTCTGTGGCAGGCTCAATGACCGCTTCAGTTTTAGGGATGAGTGGTGCCTCGTATTTGACGGTCACTGGCTCTTCTTCAACTACCGCCGCAGATTCTTCAGCCGGGGTTTCAGGAGCTTTTTCAGCTTCTGGTTCCTTCACCGGGGATTCTTCAGCGGTTGTCTCAACAGGGGACTCGGCAGATGCGGAGGTTTCTTCGACAGCAGCAACTTCAGGTTCGGTTGCTGGCGCAGATTCTTCGCCTGTTGGCTCTGTGGAAGACTCTTCTGCAGGAGAAGCTTCTTCTTTCGCCGTAGCTTCATCGGAGGCATCTTCAGATTCCTCGGCAGGCTTCTCAGTTGGAGTCGCCTTGGCCTTGGGTTGCTGTTCACCTTGGACACCCAGGAAGACCATGCCATCGCTATATTCGATGACGTAACCTTCGTTGGTGAGCCAGCGCAGGTCCTTGAGGACGGAGATTTGCTCGTCGGTAAGCTGTGGTTTGGCTTCGCCTTCTTCGGCAGGAACTGCACTAGGCACGATGGCTTCAACCAACTTGGAAAGGTGCATGCCAGGCGTTGCTTTCAAGATTTCGACGATCTTGGAGACACGCTCAGAAAAGACGACTCCTGGGTCGATGGCGCGCGGCTTCACACGACAGACGAAAAGCTTACCTGCCCGCCGTTTGAAAAGCTTCAAACCACGGCGCTCAAAGCCACCGCCGATTTTTTGCGACATCTCAAACAGATGCTTGCGTGCTCCTTCTGCGGCATTGCGGAGCATGATGCCCAGGATGTGGGTGATTTTACCTTTTTCCTGGCTGCCTGGGACCACGACTTCACGGCCTTCGATGGCTGCATCTTCTCCATGCGTGCGGCGGAAGTGGGATTCCATCTCCGCGCGGCTGCTGAAAACGACAGGCTCAGCACCTTCGACCTGATCTTTGACGTAAACCCAGCGTTGTCCTTTGCGCTGGCTTTCCTTCCACTGAGTCACCAGTTCAGGATTGGCTTCAGTGCGCACGCGGCGTTTGTAGTCTTCCAACGGCATGTTGGCAAAACGCTCACGATGCAGGCGCAGCAAGGTTGCCTGATAGCTGTGATGGCTTGGTGGGCCGAGAAGCTCACCCGTCATGCCGCAGACACCTATGGTCTTGAAATCACCTTTAGGTTCTTCCAATTCAATTTCTTCAACTTTGTAGTAGCTCTCAATGGCTGGGCTACGCAGCACATGCGTCAGCGCTTCTTCACGGCTCATGAAGAGACCACCATCTGCAGGGGTGACGAACAAGCCTGTTGCACGCTCTGGGGCGCAACTGAATCGAACGTGGAAACGATCACCTTCCGCTAGGACGAGACGTGCAGCATCGAACATGCTGAAAGCGTGGCCACTGGAGCGGATGTGATTGGCCAAAGCCTCGGCGGATTTATCCTCAGGCTCGATTAAGACCTTGATGTCCTTCGGGATTTCTACCCATTCACGCTGTGGGCGATCTTGACCACGGTCGCGATCACCAAAGCGGCGCGGACCTCCACGGTCATCACGGCGTGGGCCACCACCTTGACCAGGAGGGCCGTCACGACGCGGACGGAAATCACCACGGCCTTGTGGGCCGCCGCCACCGGGGCCTCCACCATAGCCACCTCCATCACGGCGTGGTGGCGGGCCGCCTCGGCGGTCGCCATCGCGGCGGTCACGGCCACCTTCACGACGTGGGCCACGCTCTTCGCGTTCCTCGTATTTGTTTAGGTTGCCAGGGGCACTCATGCCAGCGACCCACGCGGGCATCATGCGCAGGTCAGAGAGGTCCACCATCCCAGCGGGTTTCGGGGTCGGCGTTTCGGGAGTCGCTTCAGGTTCAGTCATGACAGGAAATCAGAGTGCGCAGTATGGCGCAACTTCGGGTTTGTCGCCAACTTTGTTCGCAAAGGTGAAGACGGAAGACGCCATGCACCCACTTCTGCCTCAGATCATGTCCATATCCACTAAGATCTCACGTGGTTTAGCACCTTCTCCGGGACCGATGATGCCGCGATCTTCCAGGATATCCATCATGCGTGCGGCACGTCCATAGCCCAGCTTAAGCCGACGCTGAAACAGACTGGTGGAAGCTTTCTTTTCACTGCGGATGACTTCCAGGCACCTTTCCAGGGTCTCTTCCTCTTCATTGCTGACGCCGCCATTTTCTTCGTCGTCATCTCCCATGGCGCCATTTTCGTCGTCCACTTTGACATCAAAGATCGGTTTGCCTTGGGCGACACAGCGCTCCACCACGGCATGGATTTCATCATCAGTGACCAAGGCTCCTTGGCTACGGATCGGCTGCGCTCCACCGGGTGGCACGTAAAGCATGTCCCCTTTACCGACAAGGTTTTCAGCCCCTTTGCGATCCAGAATCACGCGACTATCCAGGGCACTAGAAACCTGGAAGGCAATGCGTGTGGGAATGTTCGCCTTGATCACCCCTGTGAGCACGTCTGCACGTGGTGTCTGAGTGGCTACAATCAGGTGAATGCCAGCGGCACGCGCCATTTGGGTAATGCGGGCAATGGCCACTTCAATGTCAGCAGGGGCGGTCTGCATCAGGTCAGCCAACTCATCAATGATGACCACGATGTAGGGCAGGGTGTCGGGAATGATAAACTCCTGACTGCGTACACGTGGTGGAGGTTGGGAGTCACCTACCCAGTCACCATTGTGATCCACGGGGGCTTCATCCTCTTCGGTGAGGGCTTCCAATTCGTCCGTTTCCTCAGGTTCTTCCCAGGGTGGTGTGGAGCCGTCCACGAGGTCATCCGCCGCTGCTGCTGCCTTAGCAAAAGCCGCCGAAACTCGCACATCATCTGTGCCTGCGGAGGTCGGCTGTTTTTTGGTTGGAGCTGGCGTGGCTGGCACAGGATTGGCCGCTGCTTCAGCCGCCGCTGCCGCTTTTTTAGCTTCGTTTGCCGCCGCGCGTTTGCGGTTACGATTGTTGAAGGTCTCAAAGTTACGGCAGCCTTCTTGGGCAAACATTTGATAACGGCTCTCCATTTCACGCACCACCCAGCGGAGGGCTAGCAGCGCTTTCTTGGGATCTGTCACCACCGGTACGGCTAGATGTGGCAGATCTGCGTAGTTCTGCATTTCCACCACCTTGGGGTCAATCATGATGAACCGCAGCTCATCAGGGGCAAAGCGACACAGCAGACTGGTGATGATGCCATTGATACAAACCGACTTACCGGAACCCGTGGCACCTGCCACCAGTAGGTGAGGCATCGCGGCCAAGTCACCGATGATGGTCTTGCCATACACATCCTTGCCTAGGGCAATCGGCAGCTTGGCTTTGCCATTGGAGAAAACTTCGTCCTCCAGCAATTCGCGGATCGGAACGATGATTTTATCTCGGTTAGCTAACTCAATACCCACCGTGTCCTTCCCAGGAATGGGGGCCAGGATGTTGATGCGCTCTGCACAGGTCGCACGGGCAATGTCGTCATCCAGAGCTGCGATGCGTGCCACCCGGAGACCATCCACCGGGCGGACCTCATAACGTGTGATGGCTGGGCCGCGTGTGATGTCCCCGGCTTCCACCTTCACGTTAAAGCTGGCTAGGGCTTTGATGATGGTTTCCTGCACAGCAATCAGTTCGCGGGTATCTGTCGGCTTATGTTGGGACTCATCCGGCCAAGAGAGGAGGTCCAGCTCTGGCAGTTTATAGTCTTTAAAGCGGACAGCTAGATTGCCCAGGGTACCATGCGGGGCTTGTTCCAGTTTTTGGGCACGTTTCTTTTCCCAAACTTCAGAAAGCCGGGGTTTATCAGAAGTCTCGCTTTGATGGCGTGTGGCCGATGAGTCGATGATCTTGGGTTTTGCAGGCTCAAAGGTAAGCCCGAGCTCTGGCGTGATCAGCGGGCGGGAAGGTGCAGTATCGGCCTTGATCTCTGTGGAACTCGCTTTCTTCCGCCGAGCCGGTGTCGCGGACACATCTCCACCTTCAGCTTCCCTGGCGGCAATCTCGCGGCGGATCTGGTAAGTTTCCCAGGCTTTGGTGATCTCCTGCCGGATCGCTTCAATCGCCTGCAGAGGATGAATGCCACTCGCCAGGAAAAAACCCACGGCGTAAATGCCCGCTAGCAAGACCGTGGAACCGACTTTGCCCAAAAGATTGGCCAAAATACTACCACCGATCAGATACCCCAGACCACCGCCACCGCCCAGTGGGGTGATGTCATCACGTTGATTCAAGATGTCCTGTACTTCAAAGATGGCCGCTGTCGTGATGACCATGAGGGCCACGCCTAACCACGAGCGCCCCGTCACTTTCACATTGGAGGCTAGTTTACAGACCCCAAACCAAGTCACGCTAAACGGCACGAGGTAGGTCGCCATGCCTGCCAGAAACAGGGAGTAGCCAGCTAGGAGTGCTC
>JAOZVT010000626.1 GCA_025869455.1 Prosthecobacter sp. | reverse complement strand
GACAACGGCGCTGGCGACCTATCTGGAATCCAACAACTACACCTCCGAAAACTGGACGGCTCTAATCGCCGCCAGAGCGGCAGGTAGCGCAGCGGTCAACGCGGCCATTGATCCGGCCGGCGTGGCGCTGGCGAGGAACGCAGCGCTGGCGGCCATGGACGCGGTGCCCACGGTTACCGAGTCTCTTGCAGCGGCCAAGGCGGCAGCACTGAATAACTTGGCGCTGGCGGCAGCGACCTATCTGGAGGCGAACTACACCCCTGAGAATTGGACAGCTCTGCAAACCGCCATTGCCAATGGCCAAATAGCGATCAATGCGGCCACAAATCGGGCTGGCGTGGCTACGGCGACCAACGCAGCGCTGGCTACGATGGACGCGGTGCCGGTCATCAATGTGTCCATGGCTGCTGCCAGGGCAGCGGCGCTGAACGACTTGACCACGGCGTTTGTGAACCATCTGGAATCCAATTACTACACCTCCGAAAACTTAATAGCGCTGATCGCCGCTAGAGCGGCAGGCAGCGCAGCGATCAACGCGGCCACGGACCCTGCAGGGGTGACGGCGGCGGCAAACGCAGCGCTTGCGGCGATGGCTGCGGTGCCCACGATTACTGAGACACTGACAGTGGTTAAGGCGGCCGCTCTGAACGACTTTGCGCTGGTGGTAGCGACCTATCTGGAGGCGAACTACACCCCTGAGAATTGGACGGCGCTGCAAACCGCCATTGCCAATGGCCAGGCAGCGATCAATGCCGCGACGAATCTTGCAGGCGTGGCGACGGCGACCAACGCGGCACTAGCGGCGATGGACGCAGTGCCGGTCATCAACGAGGCCATGGCGACGGCCCGGGCGACGGCGCTGAACGACCTGACAACGGCGTTTGCGACCTATTTGGAAACCAACAACTACACCTCCGAAAACTTGACGGC
>JAOZVT010000627.1 GCA_025869455.1 Prosthecobacter sp. | reverse complement strand
GTCTGGGGAAGGCATCGCCGGCAAAATCTTCGTCTTCGGGAGGAGGGGGACAGCATGAGGGAAGAATTGGCGGACTTGAAGCGCAAGCTGGCGGAGCGTGCGGTCCGTCCGGCAACGGCAGCTTTGAGTGCCCCGCCTGCCACCTTGCTGACAGAGGTGCTGCCTTCCGTTAAAGATATTTTCCCAGAGCGTGCGGCTTCTCCTGTGAAGGCTCCTTTGGTGGATCTATCTCCTCCATTGGCTGAGTTTCCTCCGGCCATCCCTTCCGTGCCGTTTCTTCCAGAGCCATTGCTGATCGAAGACGCAGTTCCAGAGAAGATCAAAACGCCTCCAATCAAACCTAAGCTGCCGTTGCCGAATCCGCTGCCACCCGTGAAAAAAGAGGTGCCTCCAGAAGACTCGGTGGAGCCTTTTTCCTTCCTTTTGGAAGATGACGTTTCTGAACCTACGGCCACTGAAGATGCTGCTCCTGAGGAGCCTCCACATCCTTCGACCCTCAGTTTCATCATTGCACCGACAACGGCCGTAAAGACGACTGAAGCAGCCGCTCCTCCTTCGGTCATTCCTGAAAACGATCCGGCCTTGGGCATCATTTTCAAAGAGTCTCCGGCAGACCCGGATGATTTGACTCGGGTGGAGGGCATCTCCCCCGCTTTGCAAAACAGACTTCAGGAATTAGGCGTGTATAAACTCCAGCAAATTGCCGCCTGGAATCATACCCAGGTGCGTGAATACTCCCGTCGTTTGGCCTTTAAAGATCGCATCGAGCGCGAGCGCTGGGTGGAACAGGCTCGGCGCTTGATGGTGGGTGAACTCGTCTGATTATCCCGAACTTCGGGATTATTTCAGTTCTTCTTCTGTCCAGAAGGTACTGCGTTCGCTGGTGGCAGCGCGTACTTCTTTGACCTGATCTGGAGTCACGGCGCTGGCTTGATTGCCAAAGTTTGAGCGTACGTAGGTCAGTACGTCGGCCATTTGTTGGTCATCCAAGCCCATGGGTGGCATAGGCAATGGGGCGAGCTGTTTGAACTCCTGACCATTCACATGGATGGTGCCGTTGAGGCCTTGAAGAACGATCTTGATCACACGTTTAGGATCTCCCTGAGCCCAGTCACTGCCGACGATGCTGGGGTAAATGCCGGGCAGGCCTTTGCCTTCAGGCTGGTGGCAGTTCAGGCAGAGCGCGTCATAAACGAGCTTACCTGGGTGGACCGTGGCGGGGGCGGCATCGGCAATCTTCTTCACATAGTCTGCGTGGGCAGGCTTACCATTGAAGGTGAGTTTGGCCAGGACAGGCTGCCACTCCGGCTGCAAAGCGCGCACGGCTTGCTTCAAAGCGTAGTCGAGAAACTTGTCCGTAGGATGATCCAGAACCTGGGTGGCGGCTTCTACGGCTTCCGGTTTGGCCACGCGTGTGCTGGCTACGACTGCCTCCAGACGGACACGTGGGAATTCATCGTTCGCGGCGGTCGCCAGTAGCTCCAGGGTGTTGGGCAGACGATCTGCCCAGGCTCCGATAACACGTGCGCCATAGGCACGGACTCGGCCATCCTTCGCCTTCAGGAGGCGGGCAAGAAGCTCTGCATTGGGAGATTCGTGGGCTTCATAAACACCGCACACATCCATGAGTTGATGTTCGTCGGTCGTCTTCGCCACAAAGGCATCAGCGGCTTTGATCACATCATTGGTTGGGCCGTCAAACAGCAGGCGCTTGGCCTGATAACGTGTCCAACGCTCAGGCGATGCCAATTGACCTAACAATCCCGCAGGTGTCATATCGGCCAAGGCTGGCTGTTTCACCGATGCGCGGCCTTTGGCGGTGATCCGCCAGATGCGGCCATGCACGCGGTCACGGCGTGGGTCTGCATAACTGGCCTGATAGTGGCCAATGACGGGATTGAACCAGTCACAAAGATACATGGCACCATCTGGACCCACGCTGACATCCACCGGGCGGAAGGAGGGATCTGAAGAGGTCACCAGCTTGGGCAACTGCGTGGTTTTGAAACCGGAGCCTTCATCTTCAAAGCGGTGCAATTCCACCACGCTGCCAAAGTACCCGCCGATGAGGGCGCAGCCTTGGATGTCATCCGGCAGGGCTCGGGTGCCGATGATTTCCAGGGAGTTGGTCTTGGGATTGGTGTCAAAAAGAGCGCCGATCGGGTGGTACTCATCTGGATCCTTCATGGCGATGAGTCCAGGCGTGCTGAAGTAACCCACAGGGCGGTCACCACTTTTGTGAAACACTTGGTTATAATCGTCAAAGGCCACGCCCCAGCAATTGTGCCCGGCTTTGCCGCCATTGAAGAAGGCGTCCATCTTTTGTGTGCGGGTATTGAAGCGCCACACACCTGCTTTTTCCAGCACGGCCAAGCCATGCGCTGTCTCCACACGGGAGAAGGCGTGCAGTCCCTGAGTGAACCAAAGGGTGCCATCTGGGCCATGACAAATGGAGTTCACTAACTGGTGAGTATCACCAATGCCAAAGCCTGAGAACACCACTCGTTTCACGTCAGCTTTACCATCGCCATCTGTATCTTTAAAATGCAGGATCTGATCAAAATCACAGACATAAACACCGCCGTCCCCAGGCTCGACTCCCTGCACCATGGTTAGACCTTCCGCGAAACGCGTGGACTTGTCGGCTTTGCCATCACCATCGGTATCTTCCAGAATCAGGATGTAATCATTCGGTTTGATGCCGGGCAAGGTGTGCGGATAGGTAGGCGAACAGGCCACATACATGCGCCCGCGTTCATCCCAAGAAAACTGAGTGGGTTTGGCAACGTCTTCGCTTTCAGAAGCATAGAGATTGATCTCATAACCTTCGGCAACGGTGAAGGCGGCCATTTGCTGAGCAGGTGTTAGCTGAGTCAGCGTTTCTGACTTGGGGGCAGGGGTTTCCACCACTTCCGGGGGCAGTGGTTTGCCATTGGCGATGGCGTGGATGCGTTCATCTTGTTTGGCCACCAGGGGTTTGTAGCTTTCAAAGCTTTCGCGCAGAGACGGCGCATTTTCAGCAGGTTTGCCAAACATCTGAGTCACACGGTCACCATAAACAAAGGACCAGTTGGCGGGGCGCCAGCAGTCGAACCACAGGCGATTCTTTTCCACAATGGCCAGCTTGAGTTGGCTCAGGTCATCCGCATCGCTGGAGGAGATGCCTAGTTGACCGGCGATGAGTCTAGCCACGACACGCAGCCCTTCTGCATTCAAATGCAGGCCATTATCGGTCAGGCGTGGCTCGCTTGTGTTGCGTTCAGACAGCGGCGTGAAAAGGTCCACATAAATGGCACCACGTTGTTTGGCGAGGTCACGCACCGCATTCGCATACACGGCCACGTCGTCATTTCTCAGCGTCAGGTCTGGGGCATGGGAAGCCACCGGTTTTTCAAAAGGCATGGGGCCAATCAACACTAGGCGAGGGGTGACGCTGCTGAATTGGTCTAACAAGTGATTGTATGATGAAGTAAACTCTGCCAAACGCTCCTTGCCATCAAAGGATTCCACTTGTCCAAATTGTGCCATGACAATGCCTGCGCCCACCGCTTGCAGCTGACCTTTCCAGTCACCAAAGTTCAGGTCACGCCATTGCTCATAAACGGTATCACCTTCCCAGGCCATGCTGCGGAAGTGAGGTGTCTTGGCGATCAAGGCATTCGTCAGCACAGCTTCCAGTTCACCTGCTTTTTGTTCACGCACGAGGTTCGTCTGGCCTGCCATCACGATGACTTCATCCGGTGTGACTTCGAACTTTCCGTCCTTGAAAGGAATCACGGCTGTCGGGCTAGCATCAGGATTGCCAAAGCGATTCAAGATGTCCTTTTCTCCAGGGACGATCACGTCTGGCAGTTCTTCAATCACGATGTTTCGGTAGGAAACCACTGCCTTGTTCTTGCCGTGAATTTGCAGGGCTATGAAGCCTTTCGGTGCAATGTCTGGCGCACGTTCCGTGTAGTCCACGGTACGGACTCCATTGACCACCAGACGAATGCGCTCTGCTTCAGCGATGATCTCGTAGGTGTTCCATTCGCCGGGTTTCTCTGCTTTTTCGATGAGCTCAGCAGCCGGTTTGGCCAGCATGATCTTGCGCCGTGATTCATCGTAAAGACAACCGCTGTAAGTGGCCCCGATGTCCGCCTGATAACCCAGCATTTCATTCGGTGGTTCAGGGACACGAATGCTGCGGAATTGCACACCGCCATTCACAAAGCCCTCGCTGCCCACCAGTTTGTATTCCAGTTTCAGGTGGAAATTCCGATACTGTTTCTTGGTGGCTAGAAACTCATTCTGGGGGTTTCCTTCCATGGAGCCACCTACGATGGCTCCATCTTCGATCCGCCAGACATGGGTGGTTTCGCCTTCCCAACCTTTGAACGTCTTGCCATCAAAAATTGAAACTGGCGCCGCTAGGGCTGAGGAGACTAGTAGGAAGGGGAGGATGAAACGAAACATCATGGGAAAAGGGGAGAGAATGAACGGGGCAGGCGCGCAGTTACTTGCTGGCAATGCGTACGCAATTGGGGAGACGGGCTGGTTGAGTAAGCCTGGAAGCATGGACAGCTTGGCTAGGCAATTTCAACTGCATTTTATACCAGCTTTGATTGTACTTTCCGTGATGTGGGTATGGTCCCAGGTCTCAATTGTGCAAATCCCCTGCATTCGCGACAGGTCCAGGCCAAAAAAAGGTTCGGTTGTGACGAACTTTGTCCCATTGACCCAAGACCAGGCCACGACCTGCCGCCCTGGATCAAAGCCGTATGACTTGGAGGCCATGGCTCATGAAGTGACCATGGATTTGCGGGTGCTGTTCAAAAAGGAAAGCTGCGAGGCCCGTTGGGTCCTGGACATTACTCAATGCAGTTCATATCAGAGAATCGAGAGTGTTATAAATAGTAAAAACTACGATAATAAAAAGTATAATTATCTTATAAAACATAGTAAAAATATGTCAAAAAAATTTATCTTTAATGGTGAATCAAAATTTTAAAAGACTATACAAAAAATAAATAAAAAACATTAAAATTGCATAATTTCCATAATGAGACGATTTATGTTTAGTTACTAAAATATATGAAAGCCTCCAAAATTAGAGACGGCCATTCGATTAAAGCATTCGGTTTGAGGGTGCTTTCAAAATTGCGACATTCGTCCCGTTGCTTCGTCTGGGTAATGACAGTGGCGGTCCCTGGCGGAATGTTGTGGGGGGCAACCGCTGCGCCAGTTAACCTGGGAACGGCTAAGAATTTCGGAGCTCTGGCAGGTGCGGCGATCTCGGGGACCGGGCAGGTCAAAGGAAATGTGGGGTCAGGCACGGGTGCCATCGCCCCGGCGATCACCTCAACAGGAACCATTTACCCCACAGGAGACGCCGTGGTCATGACGGCTTTGACGGATTTTGCCACGGCTTATGGTGAGGCTAAAAGCCGAACGCCTGATGTGGTATTGTCCGGAGCAGCTTTTGAGTTGGGCGGAAAGACTTTAACGCCCGGTGTCAGTAAAATCGGCGCGGCGGCCACTTTAGGCTCCCCGGTTACTCTGGATGCCCAAGGAGACCCTGACGCTGTTTTCATCATCCAAATCGGAGCCGCCTTCAGTGCAACAGCCTCCGTGGGGAATGTGCTTTTGGCGAACGAAGCGCAAAGTGCGAATGTTTTTTGGATCGTAGAAGGAGCTGTCTCCATGGGGGCCAGTGTCACCATGGAGGGAAATATCCTCGGAAATGCTGCGGTCACCTTTGGTGCGACCTCCATCGTCAACGGGCGTCTTCTGGCCGGTGCGGCTGCCGGCACCATCGCCATGGCCACTGCCATTAACGTGCCGGTGGATCCTTCCGTCGTGGGCGACCGCGTCTGGTTTGATGCGAACGTCAATGGCATTCAAGATCTGGCTGAAACCACCGGGTTTGCCAACATCCCGGTTTCCTTGATGCAGCTGGTGCTGGAAAAAAAGACCCTCGAACTTGGAACGGCAGCTAATTTCGGAGCCCTGGCAGGTGCGGCCATTTCTGGATCCGCCAATGTGACAGGCAATGTGGGGTCGGGCACGGGTGCCATCGCTGTGGGGGTCACCTCGCCAGCAGGAACCGTTTACGCCACGGGTCATGCGGCGGTCATAACGGCTCTGGCTGATTTTGCGATCGCTTACAATGATGGCAAAAATCGAACACCGGATTTTCTCTTATCTGCGGCTGCCTTTGATCTGGGCGGTTCCACCTTAACGCCCGGTGTTTATAAAATCGGCGCGGCGGCGACTTTGGCGTCCCCGATGACTCTGGATGCTCAAGGAGATGCAGAGGCTGTGTTCATCATTCAGATCGTCGGGGCGTTTGGCACGACGGCCGCGACAGGGAATGTGGTTTTGGCTAACGAAGCTAAAAGTGCGAATGTTTACTGGATCGTGGAAGGGGCTGTTTCTTTGGGGGCAGGCACCCACATGATGGGAAACATCCTCGGCGGCGCGGCGGTTACCTTTGGGGCGACGACCGACATCAGCGGACGGGCCATGGCGGGCACGGCGGCCGGCACCATTGCCTTAGCCACGACGGTTTCAGCGGTCACAGGAACTCCTCCCGTCGGCTTTCCACCGCCGATTGAGGTGGCCGATACGGTGACCGATGCCAGCGGGAACTATTTGTTTGAAGGGGTGCAGCCGGGCACGTTATTCGTCCGCTGGGATCTGACCGACTTCACCACCGATTACCGCGTCACCGACCCCAAGCTGGGCGGCGATGATGCGCTGGACAGCGATAGCGCGTCCGGTGACGTCGGCGGCTATGTCAATTCGACTGAATTTGTGGTTTTAGGCGGCTCAACCCACCTCGGGGTGGACCTCGGGCTGGCTGAGACCCTGCCGGCGGTCAAGACGGCGGCGAGGGCCGAGCTGACGGCGACGCGGCAGGCCTATCTTATAGCGAACCCCTACACCTCCGAGAACTGGACGGCGCTGCTCAATGCCAAGACGGATGGCGACGCCGCGATCAATGCGGCGACTGATCCTGCGGGCGTGGCGGCAGCGAAGGACACAGCTCTGGCGGCGATGGACGCGGTGCCCACGGTGCCCGACACACTGGCGGAGGCCAAGGTGGCGGCGAAGGCTGACCTGACGATGGCGCTGGCGGTC
Source organism: Prosthecobacter sp. (assembly GCA_025869455.1). GTDB lineage: Bacteria > Verrucomicrobiota > Verrucomicrobiia > Verrucomicrobiales > Verrucomicrobiaceae > Prosthecobacter. Next base: position 419 of record JAOZVT010000627.1, on the reverse strand, counting down.
TATCTGGAAGCGAACTACACCCCCGAGAACTGGACGACCCTGACAACCGCCAAGATGAACGGCGACGCAGCGATCCAGGCAGCAGCCAATCTGGTAGGCGTGGCGACGGCAAGGAGCGCGGCACTGGCGGCGATGAACTCGGTACCCACGGTGGACGGGACGCTGGCAGCGGCCAAGTCGGCAGCACTGAACGAATTTGCGCTGGTGGTAGCGACCTATCTGGAAGCAAACTACACCCCCGAGAGCTGGACGGCTCTTCAAACCGCCAATGCCAATGGCCAAATCGCGATCAATGCGGCAGTGAATCTGGCAGGCGTATTGACGGCGACCAATGCGGCGCTGGCCTCTTTGGATGCGGTGCCGACCTTTACCGAGACGATGGCAACGGCCAAGGCAGCGGCGCTGAGCGACCTGACAAC
>JAOZVT010000625.1 GCA_025869455.1 Prosthecobacter sp. | reverse complement strand
CCGCCCAGGTATAGACATGCAAACTATCTGCGGCGGATAGAGATCCAACGATCATCAAAAGAAAAAACAGAGTCTTCATGGTGGGAAATGAACTCAACTAGAACACCTATTTGAAGCGATTGCTGTGCCGAGATTGCAGGCAAATCAGGCCTCTTCCGCCCCCTCTTCTCCGTGCCCTTCCTCCGCCATGCGATGGATGATGCCGGAAAGGTATTCGATGTAACCATTCACATCCAAATTGTCATCCTCAGGTTCGCCATGGGCCGCGTAAAGCCAGCCCACTTCATAAGGGTCTGTCCGCACCACGCAGGCGTCCTGTTTCAGGTAGGGATTCCCACCGGCAAACTTTCCCTGCATGACCGAATAGACATCCGAAGCCGCTTTGAACCCTTCCACCCAGCCGATGTTTTTACCCGGCTCAATCTCGTCTCCTTCCTTGGTCGGCCACTCGCAGTCCACCAGTTCTCCTAACATGCGTGTGGCAAATTTGGTGAATCCTACCCGCCAGAGTCCAGATTCACCCTCCACGGGTGCCATCCAGTAATGCGAGCGTGAATAACGGTAAGACTCGGGAAAACGAGCAGAGAAACGAGCGTGTTTAAAACGAACAGTCGGAAGAGGCATGAGAAAACGTGAAGACGAGAGAACGTATCCAGATCAGTCTCTCTAACCATGAGACTGATCCGCGCAGGCGGCTCACTTGCTTAAATCCAGGCAAACCACATGCCCTTCAGAATTGCGGGCGTAGAGAAGTCCGTTGGACAAGACCGGTGCACTCCAACATTTGCCACTGAGAATTTGAGCACGACTGACCTCTTCGTAGGTCTCAGAAACCGCCTTAACCACCGTGAGCTCGCCTTTGGAAGTCAGGATGATCAGGCGACCAGCAGCAGCCATGAGAGAACCAAATCCTATCGATTTTTCCGACCACATTTCTTCACCATCGCTCCAGCGGACGCACTTCAAGGCTGAGCGACTGTTTTGATCTCCATCAATGCCATACAAGTAGCCATCCAGCAGGATGCTCGAATTAAACATGTTCTTGAGCGACTTGTTTTCCCAGACCTTTTCTGGAGTGCCCGAACCCAACTGAAGCAACGCGCAGCCTTTGTTATAACCGCTGGAAATAAACAATTGATCGCCGTTCAGAATCGGGGCGGCAGCATTCACGCCATAACGTGTCTTCCAGGGATAAGACCAAACTTGGGTTCCAGTTTTGACCTCGACCGCCAGGTAGGCATCGCCTGAACCAATAACCGCCAAATCTTTGCCCTCTCTGGTGATGGGATACGGAGTCGAATAGCCTGCATTATCGACCTCACTCTTCCAGACGATTTTCCCCGTGGTTTTTTCCACCGCCATGCCAGCCTTGCCGACATTGAGGATCAGTAAATTTCCCTGAACCAGGGGTGAACCTGCAAAACCCCAATCGGGGATATTAGCTTCCGTTTCCTTCTGTACATTGGTTTCCCAAAGTACTTTGCCTGTGCTGGCTTCAAAACAGAAAAGATCTCCCCATCGGCTCAAGTGGTACGCCTTATCGCCATCAAATGTTGGCGTGGCGGAAGTTCCCCCTTCATAATATTTGTCCCCCAAGTCAGCAGGATAGTTGTGCTTCCAGAGCAACTTGCCCGTCTTGTCCTCAAAACAAAAGACCGTATCATTCTCATCGGCATGACCTGTGGTCAGCACACGTCCTTGCGACACCACGAAGGAGGAAAAGCCCAAGCCAATTTCGGCTTCCCAAAGCACCTTCGGCTCTGCGGTTAACTGCCAGTCCTTTTCCAGGGAAATCCCATCCTGAGCCGGACCACGCCAGATGGGCCAATCTGCGGCAACTACCGATGTAGCTCCGGCAACCAGTAAGAAAACACTCTGAAGGAATGGGGTGGCATTCATGCACCCTAACTACGCCTCAGAGGCCCACTCTGGCAACAACGGTGTTGCCCCATCTATGATCGAGCCGCGAGACTCGATCTGGCAAAAAAGCTGATCTTAAAGATCAATGCTTAGCTTCTTCTTTCTTCTCCGCAGCGTGTTCAGTCGGAGCGTGGGCCTCAGCCTTCACTTCGCCATGAGCCTTTTCACCATGCGCTTCTTCGCCGTGATGATCCTTGTGCATGCCTTCGTGGAGGACTTCCGTCTCTGCCCAGGAGTGCTTATCGCACGAGACAGAAGCAAAAATCAGGGAACTAACAGCGATGAGGGCCAGGGCAGTTTTCATGTGGGGTAATCTTCTCCAGATTAAAGACACTTCGGCAAGCTGCAATCAGCTTTTGCAGCCAGAAACGCCATCTTCTGCAATGCTATAATTTCTGCCTATTGCCAGTCACGAATCTCTACCTACATTGGTTCTCCCCTTTTTCAGTTCCGCATGGCAGACCACACCCTCCGACTATCCTCTGGGCTCACCCTAGGCTATGCCGAGCATGGCGACCCTGCGGGTGTTCCTTGCTTCTACTATCATGGCTGGCCGAGCGCCCGTGTACAGGGGGCGTTGATGGATGAGGCTGGGAAAAAATACGGCCTCCGCATCATCTCGCCAGACCGCCCCGGCATCGGCTTGTCTGACTTCCAGCCTCGGCGGAAATTGCAGGATTGGCCTCCGATTCTTTTGGAACTCACGTCCCATTTAGGGATCGAAAAATTCCACGTCATCGGCTGGTCTGGTGGTGGCCCCTACGTCCTCACCACGGCCTTAAACATGCCGGAACGCCTCCTCAGTGCCACGATCATGTGTGGGGCTCCTCCCCTCACCTTCTTGGGCTACGAGCACATGTTTTGGGTGTACCGCATGATGATCAAGCTGCGTCATGCCTTCCCCACCATTCTCGGTTTGCTCTTGAGACTTGGGGAACGCATTGCCCAAGGAGATCCAGGCAAAGCACCGCTGAAGTGGCTCATGAAAATGCTAGGACCTGCGGACCGCCAAGCTCTTGCAAATCCTGAAGTCTTTTCCGTGGTACGGGCGGGCATTGTGGAAGCACTCCGCCGAGGGCCAAAATCCGTCATTGCCGATGCTGACATTTACCTTTCTGAATGGGGTTTTGAGGTCAGTTCCGTCCATTACCTCATCCACTTTTGGCATGGTAAAGAGGACAGGAACATCGCCTGGCAATACAGTGAAAAGCTTTCCAGCATCATGCCTCACACCACCACTCGCTGGCTTGACCATGAGGGACATTATTCCTTACCCGTCACTCATCTAGACGAGATCCTGCAACAAGCGCTAAACCTGGAGGTCGAGACCGGCCAGCCGAGTTTTAGCGCTTAGCCTAGCAGATCCAAGACTAGCCATTGGGCTCCGTGGAGTCGGTCTGATCAGACTCCAGCGCCTTCACGCGTGCGGAGAGATGAGGCAAACGATTGATGCTGGCCAAACGGCGGCGTTCATCCATGACCGGCATGGCAGGAAAGCCCATGTAAGTCGCTTTCCCCGTCGGAATGTCTTTGGTCACGCCGCTGCGACCACCCAGGGTTACAAAGGAACCCACGCTGACGTGCCCAGCCACCCCACATTGGGCAGCCATCACCACATAATCCCCAATGATGGCACTGCCTGCAATGGCGGTGCCTGAAACAATGATGCAATGCTTCCCGATGACCACATTGTGACCAATCTGCACAAGGTTATCTATCTTCGTGCCTTCACCAATCCAGGTGCGGCCAAAACGCGCGCGGTCCACCATGGTTCCAGCACCGATTTCGACATCGTTGTCAATCTGCACAATTCCCGCCTGACGTACTTTACGATGGCGACCTTTTTCAAATTCGTAGCCAAAACCATCCGCACCAATGACCACGCTCGAGTGCAAAATCACACGCTCGCCGATCTCGCACGCTTCTTGGATTGTGACGTTGGGAAACAATTTTGATCCCGCCCCAATGATGGCATCCCGGCCCACATAACAGCCAGCGCCGATCTCCGCCCCATCACCGATCTGGGCACCTGAGTCAATGACAGCACAAGCCGCCACGGAAATCTTACTGAGGTCAGCCTTCACGCCTTCAGCAATGACCGCACTCGGGTGAATCCCTGGTTCAAAAGCCGCTGCGTGAAAACCATAGGTATCCACCACCTTTTCAAAGGCCCGTGATGGATCTTCCACACCAATGCAGGCAACCTTATCAGGATAGTTATCCCAACCAGCGGGCACCAGTACGGCGGTGGCTTGCGTTTCTGCCAAACGTTCCCGGTAACGGGCATCATAAAAAAAACTCAGATCCCCTGCCCGCGCTTCTTTGAGCGAGGCAAAACCAGTGACGCGTGTATCTAAGCTGCCTGTGAGAAGTTGCCCCCCCAAAAGTTCAGCCAATTCAGAAAGGGCAATATCCATGAGTCTTTTTTATTCTCACAGTCTGCCAGCAAAGGCGAGAGGAGAGTTTACAAAACAGATGTCATAAAGGGTACCGCTAGCCCCCTGTTTGTACGCCTCCCCCGAAAGCCCTCACCCTCTAAAATTTAGAAGGAAAACTAGCCCCCACTTTCATGCTCAAAAATCGAAGACGCTGATCTGGATTTTTTTTGAGATACGCATCCAGCGAAGGATTGTTCGTCTCGAAATAGAGGATTTCCTGTGTGTCTGAAAAGACTGCAATCAAGAAATACTTATAAACATCTCCACCCACATTCGTGTAGTCGCGCTCGGAATCAAACTGGGTCGTCAATTTGGCAAACTCAAAATCACGACGCTCCCCTTTATCTATCGCAGGAATATCCAGAGTCTCACTGGTAGCGACCTTGTAAACCTCCTCCCGGTTCCTATACTTTCTTGCCGTATCCATCGTGATGATGAGGCAAGTCGCACGGGCTGCCGCCATGGGTTGCGTACGCGCACTTTCAATCGTGAGAGAAGGGCTGGTGACCATAATCTGCCGATAGGATGACCCTGGCACCTTATTCCGCTTCGTCCCTACTTTGGTCAGAACGCGCAAAGAAGGATAGCGATCCTTGACTGGCGGGGGCGTCTCTTGGGCGAGAACACTCCCGGCAAGGAAAGCAATAGCAATCAGGAAAAAATACTGTCGAGCCATAGGTTATCGCCTTACACTCAAAAAGACATAAGGCAAGTAACGATCCTAGCGCACTCAGATTTTAATGAGCGCAGGCAGTGGCACAAGAAGGAGCACTAGAGGCCACTTCATTTTCTGGAACGTCACTGAATGGCTGCTGAACACTGAGCCCCAGTTCCTGAATCAGAGCCAGATCTTCATTCGCACGCGGGTTAGCTGCGGTCAGCAGTTTGTCACCGTAGAAAATGGAGTTAGCACCTGCAAAGAAAGCCAAAGCTTGCGCTTCGCGGCTCAAATTTGTGCGACCCGCACTCAGACGTACCTTAGCGCCTGGGATCGCAATGCGGGTGACGGCAATCATACGAACGAGGGAGAAAGCATCCACCTGCACGTTTTCCCCCAGCGGAGTGCCCTTCATCGGCATCAGCGCATTGATCGGCACGCTCTCTGGATGTGGATTGAAGTTGCTGAGCACTTCCAGCATCTTCAGACGATCTTCGATAGTCTCTCCCAAGCCCAGGATACCACCACAGCAGACCGACATACCTGCATCCTGCGCGTGGCGGATGGTGCTAAGACGATCATCAAACGTGTGGGTGCTGACGATGTTCGGGTAATGCTCAGGACTGGTGTCAATGTTGTGATTGTAAGCGGTGACACCAGCTTCCTTCAGGATGCGAGCTTCTTCACTGCCCAGTTGGCCCAGAGTCACACAGACCTCCATGCCGAGAGTGGACACGTCCTTCACGATGTCCACCACCTGATCAAATTTCTGCGTGCCTACGCGCACACCTTTCCAGGCAGCCCCCATGCAAAAGCGGGTGGAGCCATTGGCACGAGCCGCGCGAGCGCGCTCCATGACGTCTTCTTTCTCCATGAGTTTCTCCGCCTGCACACTCGTGGTGTAACGGGCACTCTGGGCGCAGTAGCCGCAGTCTTCACTGCAACCACCCGTCTTGATGCTCAGCAGGGTGCAAAGCTGCACTTCATTGCCCGTCCAATGCTCTTCATGAACGGCACGTGCCTGTTTGAGAAGGTCAAAGAAAGGCTGATGGTAGATGCGGTGGAGGTCTGCGTATTTCATGAACTAAATGGCTGGGAAGCATTTGCCATGAAACGGCCCCGAGGGCAAAACGAATTTGGTATTTCCGTCGTCGAATGGATTTGGCCAACTCCACAAAGGAAAATCCGAAACGGTGCATTCGCTACTGTGTCCAGCGCCCACCTTGGCCCAGAGCCACCTTCCAGCCACGCAGATGCATGAAGGAGTAGTCTGTTTTTCCAATGGCACCGATCATGGGTGCCCCCGTCGCCTTTTTCCAGGCTTTGCTCATGCTTTCGCCCGTGTGGCAACCCCAGCTCTGGCAATACGCCCCACGTGCAAAGGCACTGCGGTTGATGCGCGGCAAATCGTTCTCATGCAACCACACCGTGGAGGCTGCATAAATGTCTGAACTGTAATCAAAGAGGAAACAATACTTGTTCGAATGTCCGAAGAACTCAAAACCAGAGATTTTGCTGCGCCCACGTGAGATGGAGCCACCCCCGCGATTGATGTAATCAATCAGTTCATCCTTGGTGCGGAACCACACCAGATTGATCCCGTACGTGCTCTGCACAGACTCAATGTGGCTGGTCAGCGGATCATGATCTTCAGCCGCGCGGCGCAGGTAGGAATCCCGATAGACCAGCCAAGTGATGGTGGTGCCCTGGGGCTGAGTTTTCTTCAGTTCCTGCATGCGGACACGTGCCGTGCGGACAAAATTCCCCCACCAGCGGTCATGCTGCTGACCAGGATTCCGCAGGTCCTCCCACTTCCTCAAGGCCGGGCCACCGGAGCAAATGATGTATTCATTTTGCGCTTCCGCAACGGTGCTGGAGAAAGCCAACATCGTCAGAGCAAACAGGGCAGCTTTGACCAAAAGGGGGTGAGAGGGCATGACGAGTAACGATTACGCTTCAAACAAGCAGTGCAAGCGCCTACTTCAAGGGAACAAGGTTAAAATCCTTGAATTGCACCACCATCGGCGGTCCCTGGTGGATCTGTAAGCCCAGCACACCCTCCTTCGGTGCATTGGCCGTATCTTCATCCGTCACGTCAATGGTCTGGTGACCATTGATGAAATGCTGCACGTGGTTGCCCTTGGCGATGATTTTGTATTCGTTCCAGTCTTCTGATTTGATGCTGGCCTGGATGGCGTCGCTATCTCCCACCATGCCGACTTTCTCCACGACTGGCTTTTTCGCGCCTTCAGGAGCGGGCTTGATCACCGTCTTCTCACCGCGCAGAGCCAAAATGTTGCGTCCCTTTTCTTCATAGAGGATGCCGCTGTATTTGGTCCCTGCTTCGAAGTCAGCCTGATACCCCGTGAGGATGGGACCGAAATCCCCAGGAGCCAGCTCCTTGCTGCGATACTGCACACCCGAATTGCCCTTTTCGATGCGGTATTTGAAGCTCAGTTCGAAGTCCCCCACCGTGCCGCCCTTCCAGATCAGGAAGGTGTTGTGCTTGATGATGCCTTTCTCAGGATTCGCCGGATCAGGCGGTGTGATACCCGTGATGCAACCATCCTTCACGCTCCAGAGGTCCATATTCCCCTCCCAGCCCGTGAGGTCCTTGCCATTGAAGATCTGAACAGGTTCAGCAGCAAACGAGGTCAAAGCCAGCGCTGCCAGAGAGGAAAGAAGGAAACGTATTTTCATAGTCGGTGTTGGGCGGTTGTAACGTGCAGGCAAGCCCCTGTCTATCGGATTGCATCAGCAGATTATGTGAGAAGGGTTTGCTACCAGCGTCGGCCGGAATTGCTCAATGCAGTTTGAGAGGATGCATAAGACGCAGAATGTCTAAGCACACCCACCGGATGGGTGGGGTGGCGCGTTGAACGGAGAGTAAAGGTTGGAGTGAAAAGAAGGCAAGTCCGACACATCAGCCCATCCGGTTGTGTGCCGCGCTTTGTTCGCTCCCGTTCGTTCGTGGTCGGTGATCATGAATCCGCTGGATTCAGGAAGAACTGGAAGACTCCTCTATGATGGTCCAGCCAAACTCGCTGGCCTTCCTGCGAACATAGTCACGCTCCTTCTTCTCGTCTCTGAGTTGATCGCCTGAACGGGTTTCTGCGTGGGGTGAAATGTCATCAGTCTCGACTACCTGCACCGTGATCGTGTCGCCAACCTCGATCTCGGGGGTGTCCCAAGTGCGATGCTCGTTCAGTGGGGTGTGGAGGCCACCAATGTGCATAGTAAGGTCAACCCGCTCGGTCGGCTCGCCATCAGGTTCGGTGCGATAGTTCAGACTATGGACCCAGGTGACATGGGATGAGATGACTCCTAGGTCACCTATCCCGGCTGTGCAAACCGGCTGTCCGTTGTGGGCAATCTTCAGTGCGATCATAAGGTGGACTCGGTTCTTTGGGCGAACGTCTAAGGTATGGCACTGCTACCAGCGAGAGCCGATGTGGAAACGGGAGAGCGGATGTAACCACGCAAAACTCCGCCGACAAGG
>JAOZVT010000624.1 GCA_025869455.1 Prosthecobacter sp. | reverse complement strand
CAACGTAACACTCGAAGTCTCATCTTTTTTGTCACCGTACGAGTCGTGGACCCATCTGGAGCCAGAGTGAATCAACCGTAGCAATTCACAAACGATTCAAGTTTGAGGTCAGTTCAAAAGATCTGAGAGTTTGAAGATTCAAGGGCGTTTAGAGCACATGTTTCTCACTCCCGTTCGGTTTATTTTTGCGGCGGCCATCGTCTGCACAAGCTCCTTCGCGGCCCCCAAACCGCCGAACATACTTTTCATCTTCACAGACGATCATTCCTACAAGACGGTTTCTTGTTATGACGAGGCCATGCCTGGGGTAAAAACACCCGCTATGGATGCACTGGCCGCCACGGGAGTACGTTTCACTCATGCTTATATGGGTGCTTGGTGCATGCCGTCACGCGCCACCATGCTCACAGGAAGGTACCCTCACGGCATTGAGTCCATGCGCATGAGTGGCAAGTATCCCGCCAGTGAATACGACCCCAAACAGACTCCTTTTTTTCCAGCCGTGTTCCGCCAAAATGGCTATCAAACAGCCCACATCGGCAAGTGGCATACAGGCATCGACTCTGGCTACGGGCGTGACTGGGACTACCAAATAGTATGGAATCGCCCCAAATACCCAGACAACGCCGGGGCCTACTACTATGACCAGATTTTAGAAACCAACGGGGTCAAAGCCGCTACGCCAAACCCAAACTACTCCACGGACAATTACACCCAATGGGCATCTGAATACATTCGCGGAGAACATCGTGATCCCACAAAACCCTGGTACCTCTGGCTCTGCTATGGCGGCGTGCATGGCCCCACCACACCTGCGGAAAGACATAAAGGCATGCACAAAAAAGATCCTGTGATTGTTCCTGAAGACATTGTCGGGCCCCGTGAAGGGAAGCCAGATTATCTGAATGACACCCAGGCTTGGATCAAAGATGCACAAGGCCAAATCATTCCTCAAAAGAGCGGTGAAACCTTTGGTGATAATGCTAAAAAAGCACGCCCCTTTGCCGACCACATCCATCAACTCAATGACTGCACTCAGTCTCTGGATGAGGGCGTCGCCGCCGTAATGAAAGCCCTAAAGGAAAGTGGTCAGCTAGAAAACACGCTGGTGGTGCTGACCGCTGATCAAGGCTTCGCCACAGGAGAGCACGGCCTGCGCACCAAACTGGCCCCATATGATGCAGCTTACCGCGGCCCCCTCATCGTTTCCATGCCAGGCACGCTGCCCCAGGGAAAAGTCTGCGCCAAACCTGTCAATGGAACCGACCTTGTAGCCACTTTTAGCGCCTTTGCAGGCATTCCCCTTCCCTGGGAAATCCATGGCAGAGATCTGACGCCCCTTTTGAAAGACCCTGAAAGTGCAGCCTGGCCCTACCCCTGCTTTTTTGAAGCCACGGGGGATCACTTCGGAAGCAATGTAACCACCGTGGTCAAGAACACACCGGACCAAGCCGCACATCATCATGTCCCCTGGTATGCCGCTTTGAATGATGGCCATTTTAAATATGTTCGCTACCTCACTCCAGGTGAAACCGAAGAGCTCTACGATCTCAAGGCAGACCCTGAAGAACTGATCAACTTAGCCGATCAGCCGGAACATCGTGCTACTTTGAAAAAATTACGCGCTTCAGCACTAGACGAACTGCGCCGCACGAAGGCTGGTTATGCAGAGGATCTGCCCCCATCACGGCAGATGCAAGCAGGCTTCTAAAACGTTTCGCAGATCGTCGTCACAGAACCGTCGCTACGATCTGCTCCGCTAACCCTGGCAACCGCTCAAGCGCATGTTGAGGAGAAGGTCGCATCCCAGGGACACTCAGTCCCTTGGTTGCTACCGTCGCAATCAAGGCCTCCAGAGCCTCGGTAAAGGCTTGGATGGCTAAGGCTTCTTCCGCATGATCAAAGACGAGACCATTCAGCAAAGCCACATGCTCATAGCGCTCCATCCACTCGTTGGCACGATGTTTAGAATACCTCTCCAGGACTAACCTCAGTAGGGATTCCGCAGCGCGCTCTTCTGCCTCTCGCAAAATCTGATAAGTCAGACAGCGCACCACATCAGCAGCCGCAGCCACCAGACCATGTTCCAGGCCAGGATTGACCAACTGACGATGCCGATGCTCAAAGTGAAATCCCAGATCCACTTGGCACTGCTCAGACGGTTTTAAGTGGTGGTAGGACTCACACAACATGGCAATCTCTAGTCCCCAAGCAGGTGGCAAACTGAAACCAGCAACAGTGTTAAGATCCCCAGCAAACTCGCCCGAAAGCGGGTAGCGAAAACTCTCCAAGTGTTCCAACAAAGGCTTCACCCCTAACACGTCTTGAAAAGACTGGATCAGAGGAAAAATGAGCAAGCGCGTCACTCGACCATAAAGACGATCTGCCACACGGCTGTAATACCCTTTGGCAAAGCGGTAGCCCAGATTCGGATGTGCCACGGGAAAGCAGAGTTTAGCCAACATCGCCGGACTATAATTCAGAATATCCGTATCATGACTGATCACGATACCCGAATGCCCTGCCGCTTTAAGATATGTCAACCCCATCCAAATATTGGCACCTTTGCCAACGAATGAACCATCCCATCCACCTTCAGCCAAACGATGATGCGCAGCCTGCAAGGCAGGGCCATCATTCCACAGCACCTTCAGCTTTTTTCCACCTGCTGATTCACGGCACAATTTTAAAGCCGACTCCACCTGGCTTTCAGCCATGCCATTCATGCTCAGAACTACCTCGCTGATGTAAGGAACATCCGCCACCTGATGCAAGATCGCCGGCAAGGCGGGACGCCGCGTTTCAGCAAACAAGGCTGGCAGCAGCAAGACCGCAGGACGATTTTGAGTCAGTATAACCAATTCAGCATCCCGAACATTACTGTCCGGCGTGGCTAGATGATGCAGGGTAGGTAGTCGCGCGTGCTGGTAAAAATCCGCCATCCTTGGTATGCCTCTGTCCGATGCCTAGTTTCGTGAAGTTGGGGGTTAAATCTGTGTCGCAGGATCCCGGTCTAAATCTGTGTCTTTCTCACTGAGATGGGGAGTCTCCATCTGGCTTGTGATCGGATCATCTGGTGTATCCGCCGCTTCATATTCAATCTCGATTTCCTGCCGCCATTTGCGGGAAACCCAAGGGCGCACCAGTCCATAAAGCAGGTAGCTGACAAAAAGCACGGAAGGCATCCACTGCCAATTCCTGACGGCAAAGGCCACCACGATGATGGAAATCAAAACCCAGGCTGGGGAACGGCGGGTGCGCCAGTTGATGGACTTAAAGCTGGGATACTCCAGATCACTCATCATCAAATACGAAAGCAGCACCATCAGCACCGCCAGACCATATTTCCAAGGACCGATCTCCTTATTCCCATCGTCCAACCACAACATTAGCAAGGTCAAAGAGGCAATCACCCCGGCAGCGGCGGGGATGGGACACCCGCGAAAATGTTTGCTATTGGTCTTATCATCACTGGCGGCAATGCAATTGAAACGCGCTAGGCGCATGGCCCCACAAACCAGGTAAGCCGAAGCGATCAACCAACCGAGGCCCGCTGGTTTTTCAATATTTGAAAGCACGATGTCATGGACGAGCAGGGCCGGAGCCACGCCGAAGGACACGATGTCTGCGATGGAATCCAACTCTCTTCCAAAAGGAGACTCCTGACCACCAAGCCGAGCCACACGGCCATCCAATACGTCAAACAAACAGGCCGCAAGAATCGCGATGATGGCCCAGTAATAATGCTCTGTAATCGCTCCTTCGCGTCCTTTAAAAATCTGCAAAATCGCGACAAAGCCGGACAGGATATTCCCTGCCGTCATCATCGTGGGTAGCACATAGATGCGAGGTTCGCGTTCAAGCATAAAACCCATTGTAGCGCACACGACACGATTGCACACTTGAAGTTTGCAGTTTCGTCACTTGTCACGTGCGTTATTCATTCTGCCATGTCCACCCCGGTTCTACCCCCACTCTCCGCTGAAACCACCTTGTCCCAGGTACTGCAAAGTTACCCAGGTGCCCAGCGCGCCCTTTTCGCCCACTACCACATCGGTGGTTGCAGCAGTTGCGCCTTTAGCCCCACGGAAACACTGGCCCAGCTTTGCCTGCGGAATGACAATCTGCCAGTGGATGAGGTCATTCGGAATATTCAGGAAAGCCACCAGGGGGACGTAAAACTGCAAATCACACCGCCTGAATTCGCCCAATGGCTCAGTGATACTCCAGATTTAAAGATTCTAGACGTGCGCACCCGCGAGGAACATGAGGCCGTAAAAATCCCCAATTCCCTGCTGATGACCCAGGAACTGGTGCAGGAAGCCTTTTCCAACTGGGATAAAAATGCTGCCGTTGTGCTTTACGATCACACAGGTTCCCGCTCGCTGGATGCCGTGGCCTATTTCATTGGTCACGGCTTCACGAATGCAAAATGCCTCGCAGGCGGCATAGATGCTTATAGCCAGGAAGTGGACCCTTCCCTGCCCCGGTACCAGATCGAAATCGAAGCATGACGCCCACGATTACCAGTCATGAAAGCTGGTCGCGCGAGGCTTGGCCTGCCCGGCGCGATGCCCATTTAGCGCGTGTCTCCACCGTGGCGGATGCGTTTGTAAAAAGGCGGAGTCATCAGGTAAAACACCCCGTTCAGGATTTCCTCTTCACCTATTACAACTTCTCCCCGGCCAAGCTGAAACAGTGGATGCCTCCCATGGGCGTGGCGTTAGAAATTGCTGAAGCTGATTTCATCGACATGCCGTGGCTAGCCTCTGATCGCTTTATACGCGAAGCCGACACCGTCATTTTAGACGAGCGCCAGCTTGGCAAACACACTCGTGGCCTTGCCGACTGGGTGGCCACGCTTTGCGCCCAAGTGCTTGAGCGTCCTCCACGCTTCCGCTGTTTCGGCCTGCATGAATGGGCCATGATCTATCGGCAATCCCGTGAGCAAATCCGCCACCAAGGCCACGAGCTCCGACTTTCTCCTGAGGACACAGCGCGGTTCATTGAGTCACAAAACATCGGCTGTTCCCACTACGATGCGTTTCGCTTCTTTACCCCCGAAGCCCGCCCACTGAATGCCCTGCAACCCGTTCTAGAAACCCGACTGGAAATGGAACAAGGGGCCTGCTTGCATGCCAACATGGACCTTTACAAATGGGCCGGTAAACTCTGGCCTTGGGTGGGTTCAGACCTAGTTGGGCGTGTGTTTGCTCTCGCCTACGAAGGGCGGGATCTAGACATGAGAGCCAGTCCCTATGATCTACACCACCTCGGTTATGAACCCATCTGCATCGAGACTCCAGAGGGACGTGAGCAGTATGAGAAGGAACAACGCGAACTCGCCGCTGAAGCCGTTCCATTGAGAGAAGAACTGCAACAAAGGGCCAAAAAGATGGCTCTAAAGACAGCTCCCTAATGGGCGATCCGTCAGAGCTTTCTCACCGACTCTTCACCGAAAAGCGCGTGCACACACCGCCACCTGCCACCACCTCGGGCAATTGCTCAGCATGACGCCCGCTGGCAATGATGCACTGCACGCCACCATTCACGGCGTCTTGCACCGCACGGAGTTTGGAGATCATTCCCCCAGTGCCTAGCTTAGTTTTTTCCTCCTGGGCATGATGAATGACCACATCCACATCCTCCACCAGGGGGATCGGGCCTTCCTCGGGCTTGCTCATGTCACGCAACAGGCCAGGAGCACTCGTCAGAAGGATTAGCAAATCAGCCGCCCAGAGACGCGCCACACGGGAGGATAGCTTATCATTGTCACCAAAACGCAGTTCCTCGATGGCCACGCTGTCGTTCTCATTGATCACAGGTACCACCTTCGGGAACTCCAGCAGGCGCTCCAGAGTCGTCTTCACCCGGCGGGCGCGATCAAAATTTTCCAAGTCCTCATGAGTCACCAAGAGCTGCGCCACATGCAGACCGTAGTCACGCAGCAGGTTTTCATAGGCATGCATGAGGTGGGTCTGCCCCACAGCAGCCAGGGCCTGCAGGGTCGTCATGTCCGTCGGGCGCTCCGCCAGATCCAGCGGCTTCAGGCCTGACGCTACTGCCCCACTGCTGACCACCACCACGCTATGGCCAGCCTGTTTCAGCAAGGCCACCGCTTCCACCAGCTTGCGCAACTGCACGGGGTCAGGTTCCGGCGCGTGCAGTTTGGTCAAAATGCCGGTGCCAAATTTCAGGACAATACGCTGGGGAGCCATCGAAGACATGGAAAGAGGGCGCGCAGTATGACGCAGTCCCTCTCTCAGGCAATGGATGTTTTGCACAGATGACCACTGGTTGCACCCGCCTCAGACTGGCTATATGCTTTTTACCCCATCCATGCTGACCTCTTTCACCCCCGTTCTCGATGCCCTCCCAGAGCGTAAATCGCCCCTGATGGAGAAATTCTGGACGCTGCTGGAAACCAAATCCCCCGCTCAACTCGAGGCCATGGCCCGTGAATCCCGCTTGGTCACCCGGAGAAATTTCGGCCGGACCATGCGCATGTTTGCCCCGCTATACGTCTCTAACGAGTGCGTCAACAACTGCTCTTACTGCGGGTTTTCTCGGGACAATACCAGCATCATGCGCGTGACCCTCACCATTGATCAGATGGTCAAAGAAGCCCGCCATCTTGTGGATCAAGGCTTTCGCAACATCCTGTTAGTCGCCGGAGAACATCCGCGTTTCGTTAGCGAGGGCTACCTGGAAGAATGCATTCGTGCCATCCGGGACTTCGTGCCCACCATTGGCATCGAGGTCGGCCCCATGGAAGCCCCCGAATACGAGCGCATGGTCAAAGCAGGCTGTGAAGGTCTGGTCGTTTACCATGAAACCTATGACCGCCCCCTTTATGCCGAAATGCATACCGCAGGCCCCAAGAAAGACTTCGAATGGCGGCTCGCCTGCCCTGAGCGTGGTTATGAAGGTGGCTTCCGCCGCATCGGCATCGGTGCACTTTTTGGTTTGAGCGACTGGCGGCTGGAAGCATTGCGCTTGGCCGCACACCTGGAACACCTCTACAAACATTGCTGGAAATCCAGCTTCACGGTCGCCTTTCCTCGCCTGCGTCCTGCTGCGGGTGGATTCCACCCCAAAACTGACTTTCCCGACTGGGCTCTGGTGCAAACGCTATGTGCCTTTCGCATGACCTTTCCTGAAGTCGGCATTGTCATGAGCACACGTGAGTCAGCTACCTTGCGTGATGCCCTGGCTCCCTTGGGAGTCACCACCATGAGCGCAGGCAGCCACACCGAACCTGGTGGCTACACCGGCGCAGGCAGTGATGACTTGCATCAAACCGTGCGCGGCAAACGAGTCGAGCTAGAATCAAAAACAGCAGGCACCAAGGCCGAAGGTCAATTCGGCATCGCGGATTTGCGGAGTCCGGCAGAAGTCGCCACCATGCTGCAAAATCAAGGGCTGGATGCCGTCTGGAAAGACTGGGATCCTGCCATTCTCACAGCCGGAGCATTAGCCGCCTAACTCAAAAGATTTCATTGCGTATGACCATCACGTTGAATGGACAGAAACGGGAACTCCCCGCCCCGACGGCCTTAGCATCCTTGTTAGAAACCGTAGGCTTAGCTGGAAAACCTGTCGTCGTAGAACACAACCAGACTGCCCTACTACCGCGTGAGATCAATACCACCACGATCAATGACGGAGACGTGATCGAGATCGTGCAGATCACCGCAGGCGGTTAACAAATTTTGCATCAAGGCTCGATCGCCTGCTTTTGTAAAAACTCCACGCCATACCTACCCGCAGGAATCCAGAGGCCAAGAGTCGGCGTCACCGTAGAGCGATCCACTTTTAACTGAAGGGTCGCAGGCGTATCGTAAGAGGCAATGGCCGAGAGTTTACCCGTATTTGACTGGATACTGGCAACTTCCAAATTCCCAAGGCTACTCGCCAGCAGGTGCCCCGCCGTGACATGCAATAGCTGAGGCGGTGCATTGGTCGTCCACGAGGAAATTTGACCCAGTCTCCCCGCCTCCTTCTGATAGCCTACCGCCACCACACCAGCCTTGCCTTTTTCCTGAGTCAAATATAGGCAATCCCCTTCAGCCGCAGCCGCTGACTGAAACGAGGTGGCGGTTACATAAGTATCCAGCAAGTAGGCATTCACGCCATCATAGGCACAGGCTTGGATAACCCGCGCCGCATCCGCGTCTTTTTTCAAAATCAGGTCCGTCTGGGTCAAAAGAACAGCCCCTTGAGCATCCGCCTGCGACACATTCAGCAACTGCCCAGGAATGCTCACAGGATCACGCAGAACAGGTGCCCCACTCCGAAAATCCACCACCTGAAGCCAGGAATGGATTTTGTTAGGCTTGGGTCTCAGCGGCATTTTAAGATCCAAACTTGGATCCACCATATCATGACTAAAATAAACCAATCCTTCTTCAACCATGGCCTTGGAAGTATCCACCACCTGCCCCTGAATACGCAGCACCTGCGATTCATCTTCTCTCAATCTACCTTGAGAGAAATGCACCGGGCAGAGAACCATGACCACTGACTTCCCGGGCAACAAAGCGGCCCCCTTTTTCTCCAAGGATTTCACCTCCACAGGCCCACTCCACCATAAATCTGGAT
>JAOZVT010000623.1 GCA_025869455.1 Prosthecobacter sp. | reverse complement strand
GCCAGTATCAAAAATTAATGTACCATTGTTAACAACATCGCTGCGAAAATTCAGGGTTTGCTTCAACGTCACTGTTCCAGCAGAGACCTTCAATCCTCCAGTGAAAATAATGTTGTTCCCCTGCATTGTTAAGCCACCAGTTCCTTGCTTTTCGATGGCTAACCCTCGTGTACCAGCACTCCCATCGGCATCTGCTTGAGCTAAATTGTTACCGCTATTGTCTCTAATGTAACCTGTCACGTACGAGTCTTCATTTCCGGCAATGGTTAATTTAGCTGCCGTAGTGACCCCTTCAGACTCACGGTTTTCAATAACGGCCAAACTGCCTAAATCCAAGATGCGTCCGACAGTTTCATTGCCACCCATCAATTTGAAGTAGTTATTACGGCCACTGCCAGAGTAGCTATTAAACATCACGGTCGATGTATCCTTGATCTGATCTAGGTTTGAACGGCCCTGTAGCAGTTGCAAGACAGCATGCCCAGACGTCCCTAGCGAGGCATTACCAATGATAATATTTCCACCAACTGCATTGCCGACGGTGGCACCCAATTCCACTTGGGCATTCGAGTTACCAGCCCCTTTGTTCCAAAGCCAGAGAGTAAAGTCAGAGTTCGTATTATTACCCGTGATGGATAGTACCCCGTTGCCATAACTAGTAAGCAGTTGGCTGCCAGTAATCGTATCACTCAATGTTAGGCGATTCGTCGTCACTCGAATATTCAGCGTGTCATTCAGCACGATTGGCGCAGCGATCACATCTGCTCCGCCTTGGAATTTGTTTAAAAATGCACCTCCGCCATTCCCTGCGTTGTCAAAGATCAGGCTGCCTCCTGTTCCTGATGCGATAGTATATGCTTGTGTGCTCGACAAGTCCCCTAGAATCATGTGACCCACCGTACGATTCCCATCCAGGGTCAGTGTCCTGTTAGCCGAAATGTCTGTGTTAATACGAAGACTGGAACCAACCCCCCCAGGTGCAGGTGCACTTATGACAACAGTCGGTGTTGAGGTATAGTTTGTGCCTACGTTATCCATAACGATCGACACGACATGACCTTCTCCATCTATATAAGCTGTGGCTGCTGCGCCTGAGCCACCGCCACCGGAAATAGTCACCAGAGGTGGCGAGACATAGCCTGTTCCCTTATTTGTGATGGTAATGCTAGCGACCGTCGTGCCGGAACGGACAGCTGTCCCCAAAGCCTGCACCATGCTGTTTGTCACATGAAAATTCGCAGAAACAGCCAATGAATTGTTCGTCGTCGAGGTGGAGTTTCGTAGGAATGACGCATCCACTTTTGTCAGCGGACCTTGCGCCTCTGCTAACCCCAATCCCAGGGAAGCAAAAGCTAAAGTGACTAGCACAATGGCAGCCGAGGCCGCTCTTGGTGATGCTAATTTATTTTTCATAAATCGAAAAGGTTGGAGGTAACCAAAGAGTATTTTCCCACTCTAGAGCGGCTAAAAAAAGTTTAGAAAATCAAGGCAGGTCCAACGCCAAGGTGGTGTTGGCAATCAACTGAGTAAATACTTTGACTTGCACCCCAGCAGTTGGGCTGTTGAAGTCGAAATTTCTGAGAGGTTTGGAAATCAGCTTAACCATCACTCTTCTCAAATTATGGTTCACATCTACACCATCCCTATTGGTCGGCAGCTTAACGTCTGCGTCAGGAACATTCACCTCTGCCACATAGCTAAGCAAAACATCAAAATCCTGATTTCCATTTGTAATTTCCAATCCCTGGTCATCAAAATACCGTGTTTGCTTACCAAACTCACCCACAGAATCCCAATTGGTGGTTTGAAGTTCTCCCACAATTTGGTCCAAGATCCGCGTTTCAGCCTGCTCGTTGGCCGTTTTTCGAGACATTTCCATGCCATGTGGCAGCAGGCCCAGAATCGTCACCACCCCCAAAGCCATGATGCCCACGGCGAGCACAACTTCGACGAGAGAAAAGCCGCGGCGTGAAAACTGGACGGTCAGAGTTGGGAGGTGGGTGTTCATGGTCGTAGCGACTCCTGGTTATTAGGTTGGCGAATTTTTCTGCTATTTTATTCATACTACTGCGATGGGCGATGTACCGTCAATTCAAATACATGGTAAATACCATTTGTTGAAACCATTCTTTATTGAGAATTATTCTCATAAAATTAAAAGTCTGCGCATTCTTAAGCCTGAGTGTAACTTTCCTTTCTTTTTGGCTTTGTGTTTTCTCCGCCCGCTGCTCGCGTCAGTTTTAATTTCACCTTTGAAAAAAACGTAATCTCCCTGAATCCAGACATGCTTTTAACCCAAATTCTGTGTTTCAGCGTGAGACAGCAGCATAAAGCCTATTCTCATAGGCTAAGTTTCAAGGAAGCCTCTTAACCCATCCTCGAAGCCTCGTCTATCCACATCAATCATAGCGCTTTCTATGACAACAAACTCCTGCAATCCCCTGTCTTTCCACGCGTAATTTAGCTTCGCAGTTGCAGCCGCACTCAGAAGACACGAAACTGCCTTTCCCACTCATGAACATGGATCAGCTCGCGCTCGCCCTTTCCACCCTTGCCTTTCTGGCAGCGGTGGTACCAGCGCTATCGGCGCTGAAGACAGGAGACTGGCGGCGTGGCCCCACCCAGTTCATTTCCATGACGGTGGGATTTTTGCTGCAAACCACCGCCATCTACCTGCGGGGTCAAGAAGTGGGCCAATGCCCCATGAAGAGTGTCTCAGACATTCTGGTCTTCATTGCCTGGAGTGTCGTCCTCCTTTATTTTCTGGTGGGCACCACCTACCGAGTTTCTTTGCTGGGCATGTTCACCGCTCCGCTAGTCGTCGGGCTGCATAGCATTGCGTTTCTATTACCTGAGTCATTTCCGGACTACCCAGTCAAAGATCACATTGACCCGTGGGTGGAGTTGCATGCCGCTCTGGCCTTGATTTCCTACGCGGCCTTTGCCCTGGCCTGCATCACAGGGGTCATGTACTTGCTTCAAGAGCGTTTTCTAAAGCGTCACTTGATCGGTGGCCTGTTTTACCAACTCCCTCCCATCCAAGGTCTAGCGAAAGCCATCCAGCGACTTGTCCTTTTGGGGCTTGTCCTCCTCAGCCTGAGTTTAGCCATCACCTTCAAATTGGAGACCTCCATCACCAATCCCAAGCTTATTTTTGCCTGGGGTATCTGGGGACTTTACGCCGTCATGGCACTCATTGGCTGGCGTCACACCCTCTCACCACGCCAGACTGCCTGGCTGGCCGCCGTGGGTTTTGTCATTCCTTTCATTTCCTTGTGGCTTGTGACCTGAAGATGATTCCACCACCCTCAATCAGTGAACATCTGGTCTGCCTGGGCCTGAACTATCGTACCACTCCGGTGGAGGTACGAGAGCGTGTGGCTTTCCCTGAGGCCAAAGTCCCTGAAGCCATCCAGGAAATCCGCCAGCTTCCAGGATTTCAAGAAAGCGTGGTACTCAGTACCTGCAATCGGGTCGAGCTGTATGCCACGCATAGCTTGGCAGATGCCCGCGATGCGCATGACACGCTGATTGGCTACCTTGTGCGTCGTTTCGAGCTTCCCCAGGAGCAGGCTGAGGCGCTCGTCACCTACAAACTGCGTTCAGATGAAGCCGCACGCCACCTTTTCCGGGTGGTGAGTGGGCTGGATAGCATGGTATTGGGTGAAACGGAGATCTTTGGCCAAGTCAAACAGGCCTATAAAGTGGCCCTGGAAACAGGCAGCACGGGCCGCTCTCTCAACAAGCTTTTCCAGCAAGCCTTCACGGTGGGGAAACGAGTGCGCAATGACACCACCATCCAGCGTGGCTCCACCAGCGTCGGCTCAGTCGCGGTGGATTTGGCAGAGAAGGTTCATGATCTGAAGCAGTGCCGGGTCATGCTCGTCGGTGCTGGTGAGATGAGCCGCACCTGCGCCCAGAGCCTGCTTTCACGCGGCGCGCAGAGCATCATCGTCTCCAACCGCAGCTATGATCGTGCAGTTGAACTAGCCGCCGAGATGAAAGGCACGGCCATGAAGTTCGATGAATGGGAACACGCACTGCATGAAGTGGATGTCATCATTTCCAGCACTAGCGCCCCGCATTTTGTCATCAAACCAGACCTCATCCAACAGGTCATGCGCAAGCGCCGCTGGGATCCCTTGCTGATCATCGACATTGCCGTCCCGCGCGATGTGGACCCAGCCGTGAACGAGATCGAAGGCGTGTATCTCTACGATATTGACGCCCTCCAAGCCATCGCAGACGAAGGTCGCCGGGAGCGCGAGCGCCAGCTCAGCGCCTGCGAACGCATCATCGAAGAGCACCTTGAAAAGTACGGCTTCATCGCCCCTCTTCAAGGGCTGGCCCCTCAGGGTCAAACCGCCACCTGAAGCGCAAACGGCGCAGGCTTGAAACTAACAGGGGTGCCAAATCCGGCCAGTTCCCCATCCACCTCCAGCGGAGCCTCTGGGGAGGCGGTCACGGTGAATTCACGCAGTTGCACATAGTCGATGTCTTCCGCAGGCTCATAGCCATCCACCAGGATCGCCCGGATCATCTGAGCAAACTCCCAGCCGCCCAGCCCCCGAAAGACCAGCACATCCAGCAGACCATCTTGATTGGAGGCTTTGGGGAAAACGGGCACCGGCCCGCCATAGTACTTCCCCGCCCCGATCAAGACGACGGAGCCATGCAAAGAAGGACGGCCCTCCACATTCACGGACAACACAGGCGGTTCACGAGTCAGCACCTGCATGGCAGACATCACGTAGCTCAGTGGGCCAAAGCGCTTCTTCCGCTCCCATGGAGTCTCTTGAATGATCTCTGCATCAAACCCCACGCCCGCCAATTGCACGAAATACTGTTGGTTAGCCATCCAGAGATCCACCTCACGAAAACGACCCCCAGAAATCCGCTGCCAACACGCAGTAATGTCCTGGCTAGGCAGGCCTAACTCCAAGGAAAACACATTCATCGTGCCCATGGGTAGCACCCCCAACGCCGTGTGCTTTTCACCCGGCGGACGCTCCGCATTCACGCGGCAAATGCCTTGGAGCACCTCATTCATGGTACCATCGCCACCCGCAGAAACCACCAGCGGATGCCCTTCGCGAGCCAGCTTTTCAGCGATTTCAGAGGCCTCCCCTGGACCTCCGGTCAAAACCAATTCAGGTTCAGGGGTCAGCGCGCGTAGCGCCTTCTCACGGGCCGCTGCCTGCGTACTGCGAGCTGCGGGATTTAGAATGACAGGGATTCTAGCAAGCATGGAAGGGCAAGGCTTATCTCCCAGGATGATCAGTGTGACAAGCAACAGTTCTCACCCACTTGATGAACCCCATCAAGGATACTTGGCCAGCAAATCACCTGCTTTGGAAGCCTCCACTTTCTCGAAGAAATCATCTTCCACCATGCACACGGGGCCAAAACCACAGCTAGCCAGACACTCAGCAAATTCGATGCTGTATTTACCATCTTCACTGACCGCGATAGGGTGATGATGGTCGCAATGACTGCGATCAATCTTGGCCTCTTTGCACAGAGCCTCCATCAGCTCATAGCTGCCCGTCATGGCGCAGGAAAGGGTGCGGCAGACACGAATGTGGTATTTCCCGGGGGCCGTTTGGCGGAATCCAGGATAAAAAGTCACCACTTCCAGCACCTGAATCGGCTCTAGCCCCAGTTTGGCAGCCACCCACTGCACCACATCATCACTGATGAAGCGGAAATGCTCCTGCATCAGGTGCAGCAAAGGTAAAACAGCACTGCGTTTGGAAACAGGGTAATGCGTGATTACCTCATCCATCTTGCTCTCCAACTCAGCGGGGACTGCGAATGCCATTTTCAATTCAGGTAAAAGTTGTTCGTTCGGAGCCAGACCTCAGCGGTCACACTCGCCCATCACAAAGTCGAGACTGCCCAATACGGAAGGAATGTCACTGAGCATGTGACCGGGCATGATCTTGGAAAGGATGCTCAGGTTAACAAAGGAGGGGCTACGAATCTTCAAACGATACGGCACACCGCCACCCTTGCTGTGAATGTAAAAGCCTAACTCCCCTTTCGGGTTTTCAGCTCCAAAATAAACCTCACCCGCAGGCGCATCAATGCCCTGAGTAGCAATGATGAAATGGTGGATCAACTCCTCCATCTTCATCAGTACGCGGTCTTTGTTTGGCAGCAGACCCTTGGCATCCGCCACATTGATCGGGCCGCCAGGCAGCTTCGCAAACACCTGACGCAGGATGCGCACGCTCTGGCGCATCTCTTCCATACGGACGAGGTAGCGGTCAAAGCAATCGCCCTTCGTCCCGATCGGGATATCAAAGTCGTACTTCTGGTAGTCCAGGTAAGGCTGCGTCTTGCGCAAATCATGCTCCACCCCAGAACCACGAAGGTTTGGTCCTGTGATGCCGTAGGCGATGGCATCCACCTTGGAAATGACGCCAATATCCTGGGTTCGGGCGATGAAGATGGCATTGCGTGTGAGCAATTTATCCACCTCGTCAATGATCGGCTCCACCTCATCCAGAAACTTCAGCACCGCTGCTTCAAAACCGTCAGGAAGATCCCGCACCTGCCCACCCACACGAGTGTAGCTGGTGGTAAAACGTGCCCCCGTGAGCTGTTCGCAGAGGTTGTAGATCTTCTCCCGTTCCGTGAACGTGTAGAGGAAAACCGTCATGGCACCCACGTCCATGGCAAACACACCCACACCGAGCAAGTGAGCCGAAATACGAGCCAGCTCACAGCAGATCACACGGATCGCGCGGCCACGCTCAGGCACTTCCCAGCCCATCAGTTTTTCCACCGCCAGGGCATAAGCCACGTTGTTGGCCAAAGGCGCTAGGTAGTCCAGTCGGTCCGTGTAGGGCACGAACTGGTTGTAGTGCATGTTTTCAGCGATCTTTTCATCACCACGATGCAGATAACCGACATCTGGCTCTGCCTTGGTAATGATCTCACCATCGAGCTCCAGAATCATCCTCAGCACGCCGTGCGTCGCTGGGTGAGAAGGGCCCATATTCAGGACCAGCTTCTCTCCCACGATATCACTGGTCGTCTCTTCGAGGCTGTCCAGGTGCAACGCAGCCTTGGCGGCGGTGTCCGGGGTCTCGTATTCACGGGTTACTGCAGGCATAATGGGGTGAAAGTGACTAGTATACGCCCCCCAATCAGCGGCAAGGCGAATTTGTGAAAAATTTCACAAGCTAGGTAGACTTTGCCTCGCTCCCTAGGATTCGCAAAACAAAAAGGCTGCCTGTATGACAGACAGCCTTTGAGAGGTTGGAAATCCAGACAACGAGCCAGGAAAATCAGGCAACAGGTGCAGGAGCACCTTCACCAGTCTTTGGCAAAGTGAAACGGAAACGAATCTTACCACGCTTGGCGGCAGCACGTGCCTTGCGCTTCGTGCGCTGCTTTGGATTCTCATGAGCACGGAGGCGACGCATCTCTTCGAGAATGCCTTCCATTTCGAGCTTGGTTTTAAGACGCTTCAGAGCGCGGTCAACAGGCTCACCTTTGCGGATTTGGACTTCAGGCATACAGATTCAGAAAAATGGTTTTGAAAAGGGGTGGCGAGTCTAGAGGCTAACAGCCATTCGTCAAACGGAAAGATACTTTGCCGGAAGGTTTTATACCCTGAGGAAGAATCACTGGGTCAAATGACCGAGATACCAAGGAGACTACGCCAAAGTGCCCGGGAGTTCAAGCTCACCAAAATCCCATTTCGGATTCGACCCCTTATTTTGTCAGGTTGGCATTACGCATTCATCAAGGCAGATGTTCGTTCACTCAGGCAAAAAATCATTGCCGTATCACAAACACCTGCTTCTCTAATAGATAATGAAAGCCGCCTCGCGCATCCTGCTCGTTGCCGCTCTGATGATTTCCATCGGGCTGCATTGGGCTGTCATGCAATCGGCGGCCTGGGTAGGGATGGCGGTGACTTACTCTGTCAAGACTGGCTCAGTCCTCCAAGGTTTGAGTGACACCTTTGATGGTGAGCATGCCTGTGCCCTATGTCACGCTGTCCAAGAGGGAAGCAAGAAACCTGAGTCAAAAGACGACTCGGTCCCCACAAAAATCGGGAAAGAGTTGAAGCTGTACCTAACGGTGACCCACATTCCCGCCTTTGTTTTTCACAAACCGTTGGCTCCAGAATGGATCACGACATCCCAGACTGCTAGCGGGCTGCCTTTGACACCGGAGCCGCCTCCGCCACGAAGCGGGGTTTTGGCCTAACCAATCATCGTCTTCGATCAAAGGCATAAACGCCTCATGATGACTGCTCGCACACCGAGTGGCAATGACTGATTGCATGATCCATTTCTAAGGGGCTGAGCACGGGTTTGAACCCTGCTCACGCCATCCACAGAGATGTTCTTCTGCGGGATCTTATCCCAGTTTCTCCATCCTCTCCTTTCGCGTCCAGTTACGCGCTCCTTTCCCGGAGAACAGAGCATGGTTTCCGCTAGTTTCCATGTTCCGGGACGTCTCTGTCTGGCCGTTTCCAGGCAGAGACGATTGATTTTTTGTCGCCTCATCAAAGGAGCGTTAGCCCTCTGCATCCAGCAGATAGGGCGCGTCTCCACTTCTTTTATCCTTCTTATGTTTTTTTCATTTCGAG
>JAOZVT010000622.1 GCA_025869455.1 Prosthecobacter sp. | reverse complement strand
CTGTGGCGTGGGTCAGGTAGATGGATCCATCTGCGCCAGTGCCGCCGCCAGTGGGGCGGAGGCCATCGGCCAGATCCAGCATCTCTTGCATCAGCCATTTGCCTTCGACCTGCTTCATGCCCCAGACCTTACCGCTGCCCCAGTCAGCCGCGAAGTAGGTGCCTTCCAGTTCCGGGTATTCGGTGCCGCGATAGATACCCAGATTGACCACGCAGATGCCCTGATCCACATGGCTGTATTCGGCGATTGGGGGCACGCCGACTTCGGGATAATTGGGTGGGTTGACGGCGGTTTCGGTTCCGTCTGGATTCTTCTTCAAGATCATGGGGAAGGGGTGGCTGCCGCACATGAATTTCCAACCGTAGTTTTCCCCGCCTTTGCTGCTGGCAGGCTGCATGTTGATTTCTTCCCAGTGATTCTGCCCAACGTCGGCAATGTAGAGATCACCCGTTTTAGAATCAAAACTGAAGGTCCAAGGATTGCGCAGGCCGTAGGCCCAGATCTCTGGTTTAGCCCGTGGGTGGACTTTGGAGAAGGCTTCTTCACTGACCCCGAAAAGAGTCATCTGCTGAAGCGGCGTGATGAAGGGATTGTCCTTCGGGATGTCGTAGGCGCGGTCGGCGCTGCTTTTGTTCACGTCAATGCGTAGCATCTTGCCTAACAACGTGTGTAAATCCTGTCCGGCATTGATGACATCACCTTCCCAGCCGCCGTCTCCCACACCGATGTAAAGGTAGCCGTCAGGACCAAAGGCGATCTGGCCGCCGTGATGATTGCAGTAGGGGAAATCCACCTGCATGATCACCTTGGCACTTTCTGGGTCCAGCTTGTCGGGATTGCTTTTGGAGACCGTGTACTCGGTGATCATGGTGGCTCCATTGAACCAGAGATCAGCATAGGCCACATAGACCTTGCCGTTCTCCTTAAACTGCGGATGGAAAGCCATGCTAAACATGCCCAATTCTAGGAAGGAGGAGATGGTCTTTTCCTTCAGATCCAAGAAGGGCCGCTTGAGCTTTTTACCGTCTTTGATGACCTGGATGACGCCTGGGCGCTCGATGATAAAAAGGCGTCCGCTGCCATCATTGGGGGCCGCTACGTTGACGGGGTCCACCAGATCATTGGCCACTTGGACCAAGCTGATGGCGATATCTCCTGGGAGCTTTCCCCCAGGTTGGGCAGGTTTGGATTCCGCAGCAAATGATGCGCTGGTGGCAAGCGCAATCAGGGTTAACAAGGCTGGTTTCACTTTCATGGTTAGGTTGGTTGGCTTGTTGAAAAACCGAATTAACAACCCCTTGAGGCTAAGTACTCAGCCTTGAATAGACAAGCCTGAAATCCGTTTGCTAGAATGTTCCATGCGCAGAGATGTCGGCAGGTGGATTAATCCATCTGCCGAATAGCTTGTTAGCCCGCCCAGAAAATCAGAGCTTCTCTTTGGCGATTTTTTCGCAGTTCTGGACATCCAGTTTTCCTGAGGAAAGGATGGGGATGTCTGAGACACGAATCATCTTTTTGGGAATCCAGAGTGGCGGCATGCCTTTTTCCAAAAGGCGATAGCGGAGATCGAGAATTTCCTGATGCTCCGGCCCCCCTGGGATGGAGGTGAGGAGGATGAGGGCCTCTCCTTTTTCAGGATCAGGCACGCCTACTACGGCGATCTTTCGGGCGCTTTCATTCTCCAGTCCCATGGCTTTCATGAGGGCGTCTTCCACGGTCTCATGCGGTACCATTTCACCGCCGATTTTAGAAAAGCGGCTGAGACGGCCTTCGATGTAAAGGAAGCCATCCATGTCCACGCGACCAATGTCACCCGTGCGGAACCAGCCGTCTTCATCAAAGACTTCAGCCGTGCGTTTAGGGTCGCTGAGGTAGCCGTCAAAGACATTGGCTCCTTTAAACCAGATCATCCCGCTAGAATGGATGGATAGTGCTTCATTTGTTTCTGGATGGGTGATGCGAATGGCTAGCCCAGGCATCATGTGTCCGACACTGCCGGGGCGGTGGCAGGGTAACCAAGCATTTCCACCAGCCTCATCTCCAAGGGGGACGGGGTCGGGGAGATTGACGTTGGAAACGGGAGAAGTTTCGGTTAGGCCATAGCCTTCAAAGACTTTGATGCCGAAGCGTTGCTCAAAGGCATTTGCCACGGTGGGGGGCAGCTTCTCTGCCCCGGTGACGACCATCTTCAGTGAAGTTAATGATTCACGATTGACCCCGCGCAAGTAACCGCGCAGGAAGGTCGGCGTGGAGATCATGAGGCTGACGCGATGTTTTTCAATGAGCTCGGCGAGTTTCTTGGTCTCCAGCGGGCTAGGATACGTGATCAAATTTAAGCCGCTGATGATGGGGAACCACAGGGTCACGGTGCAACCAAAGCTATGGAAAAGCGGCAGACTGCCCAGGATGCTGTCTGAGGAATTCATGCCTAGTCGGCTGCTGAATTGGACGACATTGGCCATGACGTTGCGATGAGTCAGGGCCACGCCTTTGGGATTGCCAGAGCTGCCGCTGGTGAAAAGGAGGATGGCCTCGCTATCGCCACCTTTTTTCGAGACACCGAGGATGCTGGCCAGGATGGATGCTGGGAGTATTTTGCTGAGGGCCAGCCATAGACCGATCTTGGTCTTCAGTTTGGGCAAGATCCGCTCAATGAGCACCAATTGCTTCATCGGTGGCCACGGGAAGCTTTGCATCTTCCGAACAAAAATATCAGCGGTGATGAAGCGGTCCAATTCAGCCGCTTTGATGGCGTACTCCACGGAGGTGCGGCCAGCGGTGAAATTGATATTCACGGGGATTTTGCCTGCCAAAAGAACGGCTAAATTAGAGATTAGGCCGCCGATGCCGGGTGGTAGAATGATGCCGACGCGCTTTTTGTTAGTCTCTTCTTTGATGACTTTCGAGAGTGCAATAGCGACGGCGAGCACTTTGTCATAACTCAGCTCTTTGTCATCTTTGCCATCCACCACTTTGTTGCTGGTGCCATGGCGCTTTAAGCCCTGGATCAAGGCATAGACCAGATTGAGTTTCAGCGCAGGATGTTCATTGAAAGCCTCCTGAGCTAGCAAAAACAAGGCTTCCTGATAGGCGGGCAGTGTGACATCCTCACCAGGGAGCAGGGAACCAACGGCGAAAACGACGGAACTTTCATCATAGCGTGATTCGATGTCGAGCGCGAGGTCCGCATTCCGCTGCACGCAAAGGGGCAGCACGGGGCAGCCTGCTTTGAGGAGGAATTCGAGCTTGGCACCCGGAATGGTGGTCAGGGGCGCGTAGGTCGTGGCGGCATCTGCGGGAAGATAAATGATGACGGCCCCTTGATCGATCTCCTCTGCAACGGCTTTTCGATACGAATGTGCATCCGTCAGATCGGGGGCGATCACCAGGGCATGTACGCTTTCCTGCTCCAGGTGACTTTTCAGAGGGGGGGAGAAGGCAGCCCCGTGCTCCAGCAAATAAACGATGCGTTGCCCCTCTAGGAACGTCTCAAGGCGCATCAGGTCGAGGTAGCTCAATCGGCTAGGCAGGATCAAGTAGCCACCTTTGGCGGGAATGTTTTCTTTCCCCAAGAGGGTGAGATTTTTCAAAGAAACTGGCTTGTCCGTGGGCATGGCGATGAGGGGAAAAAGATGACGGTGTAGAGTAAGCGATGAACCATGCGCTTTTCCAGCGGGAAAAGGATCATCTTAGATTCAACGCGGATTCCAGGTTCAAAATAGAATTCTGATCCTTCGTCTGTAACAATCTCGCATGAGAAAGGGAATGACTCAATGGGTCATGCACTAAACCTTTGATACCATCTTTGTTATGACGCCCCTTTCTCCGCCCTCTATGTCCATGACCACGCACACGTTTCCTTCTCATGATGGCGTGGGCCTCTTTTACCGGGCGTGGTTGCCAGTTTATCAGGCCAAACAGGCGATTGTGATCTTGCATCGAGGGCATGAACACTCGGGGCGGATGCTGGAGTTGGCTCAGGCTCTGGATATGCCTGACACCGCTATTTTTGCCTGGGATCAGCGCGGTCATGGTCAATCCCCAGGACCGCGTGGAGATGCGGAAAATCTGGGGGTGGTGATCCGGGATGTGGAGGAGTTTTTCCAACACCTGGAGAAAACTTACGCCATTGCGCGTGAAAACATGCTGCTGGTGGCCCATAGCGTGGGCGCGGTGGTGGCCTCTGCCTGGGTGCATGATTATGCGCCACGGCTGCGGGGATTGGTCTTGGGAACACCTGCGTTTAAAGTGAAACTGTATGTCCCTCTGGCGGTGCCGCTGCTGCGTTTTAAAGAGAAGCTGCTGCGCGGTGGGGTGGTGAAAAGTTACGTAAAGTCCCGCGTCCTGACGCATGATCCTGACCAGCAGCGTGCCTACAATGAGGACAAGGCGATCTTCAAGGAGATCTCTGTGAAGATCCTTCTGGATCTTTTTGATACGGCGAGGCGTGTGGTGGAGGACGCGGCGGCGATCCGTGTGCCGACCTTGGTTTTCAGTGCGAGTCAGGACTGGGTGGTTCATCAGGGGCCGCAGCGGGCGTTCTTTGAGCGGCTGGGCTCTGCGGATAAGGAGTTCCATACGTTGCATGGTTTTTACCACGCCATTTTTCATGAGGCTCAGCGGGAGGTCGTCTTTAACAAGATCCGCGCTTTTGCGGAACGTCAGTTTAACAATCCACCCGCAAAACCCGCGCCGCTGCTGGATGCTGACAATCGCGGTCACACCCGTACGGAACGGGATGAATTAGCCGCGACGCGAGATTGCTTTACCTCCCGTGTGACGCGCTTCATGTTTGGTACTCTGGGGCGTTTAAGTCAGGGCATTGCGCTAGGGTGGGCGGCTGGGTTCGATTCGGGTCGTACCCTGGACTATGTGTATAAAAACAAGCCGTCGGGGAAGCTGCTGCTGGGCTGGATCATGGATAAATCTTATCTGGATAGTCCCGGCTGGACGGGGATTCGCTGGCGCGGGCAGATGCTCCAGCGGGTGCTGGCGGATGTCTTAGCGCAGGCGGGCCCCCAGGCGCATCTGGTGGACATTGCCTGTGGCGGTGGGCGCTACATTTTACAAACCTTGCATGATCATCCTGAACTGGCGGTGACGGCGGTTCTGCGTGACTATCAGCAGCCGAATCTGGAGACGGCCAAGGCTACGGCTGATCAGTTCGGCCTAACAGAAAGTGTGACATTTGAGCGGGCGGATGCTTTTGATCGAGCTTCCCTGGCAGGGCTGAATCCTAAACCTGCGGTGGCGGTGGTCTCTGGGCTGTATGAACTTTTTAATGCGAATGCGCCGGTGCTGCAATCCCTGCACGGACTGGCGGATGCGATGGCTCCTGGCACAAGGCTGGTTTACACGAATCAACCCTGGCATCCGCAGCTAAAATTTATCGCCCATGTTTTGACCAATCGTGAAGGAAAGCCCTGGATCATGAGACGGCGTACTCAGGAGGAAATGGATGATCTGGTGATGTCTGCGGGCTTCATCAAGGAGCGTCAAGAGACAGATCCTGCTGGCATTTTCACCATCAGTGTGGCTAGGAAGCTGTAACCCCATGGCCCCGGCTTCTTTACGTCCTTCATTCTTTCAGGCTGCGCTGGTGAGCGCCTGGACCAGTGTGGTTTTCCTGGTCATCTACAACGTCAGCAATTGGATCACTGGTCAGCGAAGTGATGTGCAGACGGCGGCCTTTGCGTGGGAGCAGATGATCCCGGTGATCGAGTGGATGATTGTGCCGTATTGGTCTCTGGATGCGTTCTTTGTGGTGGCTCCGTTTTTATGTTCGGATCACAACGAACTGCGCGTGCTAAAGAAGCGATTGGTGATGGCAAACCTGATCGCAGGGGTCTGCTTTTTGATCATTCCTCTGGAGCTAGCCTGGAGGCGTCCTGAGGCTGTGGGCATGTTTGCTTCCTGGTTCCGGGCTATCCAGGCGATGGATGCTCCGCACAATCTTTTTCCCAGTCTCCACATCGTCTTGCGCACGATCATGGCCGTGCACTACACGCGGCATTCACGGGGCATTCCGCGAATTTTGTTACACATTTGGTTCAGCCTGATCGGTGTTTCCACTTTGCTGACATGGCAGCATCATGTGGTGGATGTGCTGGGTGGGTTTCTTTTGGCCCTGGTCATTTTCCATGTGGTTCCAGAGGAGTCGGTTAAGGCGGGGAAGAATAAACGCGTAGGTTTCTACTACCTCACGGCCACGGTCGTGCTGCTGTTTGCTTGTCGTTTGAACCTGCCGCTGACGCTGTTTCTGGCGTGGCCAGCGGCGGCTTTGGGGACTGTTTCGGCCACGTATTTCGGTGCGGGTGCGGCGGTCCTGAGAAAGTCCCGTGGACGTCTGCCCACGCTGACGCATTGGTTGTTAGCGCCTTGGCTGCTCGGGCAGGAGTTTTCCTGGTGGCACTACCGGCGGAAGTCTGCGCGCTGGGACAAGCTGACCCCGCGTGTGTGGATGGGCGGTCTGCCGGATGATGCGACGGCGATTGACCTGCTGGAGGCGGGCGTGACGGACATCCTGGACTTAACGGCGGAGTTTGATGCGCCTGAGGTTTTCCGCATGATGCCGGGTTACAAGAACATCCCCATCGCCGACCTGACTGCGCCGACTCAGGATCAACTGCGGACCCTGGCTGAATACATTGAGCGTGTGCGGCGGGATGGCATCGTCTTTGTCCACTGCAAGGCAGGTTACTCCCGCACAGCAGCGGCGGTGGGTGCGTGGTTGCTGCAAAATGGTGGCACCACGGAGGCTGCGCTCCAGCAGATGAAAGAGGCGCGCCCCGGCATGATCGTGCGGCCAGAGGTGGTGAAGGCGCTGCGCGAAATGGAAAAATCTCTGATGGCCCCGGGGCGGAATATGGACTGATCGGGGGGGCGTTGGGCCTCTGGAGGAGTGGTGCTGGCCTCAGGTTTTTTTGCCGCTGTCTCGCCGTGAATCGCGGAATCCGGGTTGAACAGCCGCTGGGTTCAGCGAAGGGGTGGTAACTCATGCCTGAACCTCTGTTCATTTACATTCCTCTCCTGCTCGTGCTGATGATGGCCGGGAGAACACCTGTGTTTCCCGTCAAGCTGGCGCGGCGCGCGGTGCTGGCTGGACTGGCGCAGGTGGGTTTTGGTCTGGCTAAAGTACTGCTGCTGGCCGTGCCTTTGCAGGAGTATCATGAACTGGCTGCGGCAGCGGGGCCGCAGGCTAGAAATGGCTGGTCGGCCTTCATCGGGATGATGACCTTCGTGGGCGTGTCTTATCTCCTGCTTTCAGGTTTTGCAGATATGCTGGTGGGGCTGTTTAAGATCTTCAAACGTGAGCTCAAGCCGCTGATGCGTGATCCTTTTTGGGCCACGGGTTTTCTGGATTTCTGGTCGCGATGGGGGGCTGAGTCGGCCTCTGGCAAACCGAGCGTGGTTCTGGCGCTGCAAGGCTGCGCGGTGGGGGCGCTGGTCATGTGGCGCGGATTTTCTCCGGGTTGGTTTCTGTGGGTGGCTTTGCAGGTGCTGCTTGTTTTGTTGGATCATTGGTTAGCCGGAAGAGGCTCTTTGACTCAGCGTATTCCCCGGCTGGTTCGGGTGTTTTTCACGCTGGTGGTTTTTACCCTCAGTACGGTGCTCCTGTATTCGGTGAATTGGCAGGCCGCGCTGACGGACTGGACGCTGATCTTTCTGCCCCCGGCGGGTACGCTGTACTCCTTGTTTCTGGATGAGCGACTGACCACCACGCGCACTTGCTGGTTGCTCTGGGCGGCGGTGATCACCGTCCTGGCCCTGCCAGGTCTGCCCTGGTGGTTGCGGCAGGGGGTGCGTGTGCGTGGGGTGGTTTTAGCTTTTGGCTTGGGGCTTCTGGCCTGGATTCTTCTGGTTTTTGGCCTGCCTCGTTTACCCTTCACACCTGAGGTTTTACACCAGTATGCCTACCGTGCGCAAAGGTGGTTCAATGCGGATGGAAATGCCCTGGTTCGGGTGGGCAAGGATGGATGGCTTTACCCCAAGCGGGAGCTGGACCACCTGACTCAAAAGCCTGAGGGGCCCTCCCTGACGTATGAACTGCTGAGGCTTCAGGAACTGCTGAAAGCTCAGGGTGCCCAATTGCTCGTCCTGCCTGTGCCGGACAAGATCATGCTGTTTCCTGAGCCGATCTTGTGGGCCAAGTATTGGGCGGCGATGCTGCCTGCGAATTATAAAGCGGAGCTGGAGCGGCTGCGGGCGGGGGGCGTGGATGTCCTGGACATGACGGAAAAACTTTGGGAGCAGCGTGATCGGCTGCCTTTGTACAGTCCCCAGGATTCCTTTTGGCGGGCGGAGGCCATGAAGGAGATCGCGGTGCAAACCTCACGCCACATTCGCAAGACCTATCCGCAGGTCGTGCGGGATGAAACGCCGCTCATTGATGCGGTGTTTATGGAGCGTCATGATGTGGGGGATCTGGCACGTGCGCTGGCGGGGGAAAAGGCGGCGTCTTTTTGGGAAACGGAGTCGGTTTCCATGGTGGGGATTCGTGGCCTAACAGATACGCAGGATTCGCCCGTCTTGGTGGTCGGTGGCCCTATGATCCGTGTCTTTGATGATCCCGATCTGAGTTTCCCGCCCACGGATCCACAGGATGCTCCGGCCG
>JAOZVT010000621.1 GCA_025869455.1 Prosthecobacter sp. | reverse complement strand
GGTCTTCCCCGCTCTTTTTTGTCTGGTGAGGTCACCATTTTTATGATCAGCGAACTAAAAGCACTATTCGATTACTACGAGAAAGAGAAGGGTATTGACCGCAATAAGATGGTCGAGGCTCTCTCTCAGGCTCTTCTCGCCGCGTCGAAAAAGAGCATTGGCCCTGCGCGTGAGCTACGCATTGATATTGATCCTGAAAAGGGATCCATCAAGGCATGGGCTAAGCTGTTAGCCGTAGAGACAGTATCTAACCCGTGGGAGGAGATCCCGATTGCGAAGGCGCGTCTGATCAAGAAGAATGCCGAGATTGGGGATGAAATCGATCTGGAGGTCACTCCTAAGAACATGGGCCGAATCGCCGCTCAGACGGCCAAGCAGACGATGCTGCAGCGCCTGCGTATGGCGGAGAAGGAGAATCTTTACGATGAGTTCAAGGACCGTACGGGCGATGTCGTCAACGGGACCATTCGTCGTTTTGACAAGTCGGACGTGATCGTGGACTTGGGCAAGTTTGAGGGTTCCATGCCTTCGAAGGAGCGCGTTTCTACGGAAGATTACACGCCAGGAGATCGCATGCGCTTTTATGTGAAGGCGGTGGAGCGTGAAGGTGCGCGTGGCCCTGAAATCATCCTTAGCCGGGCTCACGTGAATTTTGTGCGCCGTCTTTTTGAATTTGAAGTCAGTGAGATCGGTGACCGCACGGTGGAGATTGCCAGTATTGCCCGTGAAGCTGGTTATCGTACGAAGGTGGCTGTGCATAGCGCGGATGAGAAGGTGGACCCTGTGGGTGCCTGCGTGGGCCTGCGTGGTGCGCGGGTGAAAAACATCGTCCGTGAGCTGAACAATGAGAAGGTGGATATCATCCGCTGGAAGGCTGACCCTGCTGAATTTGTGCGTGAAGCATTGAAGCCTATCAAGGTGCTTTCCATTCAGGTTTCCCCTGATCATAAGGCTGCCCGCCTGACTGTGAGTGAAGAGGATCTTTCTAAGGCAATCGGCCGCCGTGGCCAGAATGCCCGCCTGACATCCCGCCTGGTGGGAATGGAGCTTAGCATTGAGCGTGATGAGCACGCGGCTGAAGTCTTCGAAGGTCAACTGGACACCGCCGCTCATGAACTGGAGCGTGCGCTGGGCATCAATCTCGACACTTCCCGTAAGCTGGCCAATGGTGGCTTAGGGGATCTTCAAATGCTCCTGCAGGTGGACGTGGAGGACATTACCGAGGCGCTCGGTGGTGACCGCGTGTTAGCTGAGCAGGTGTATGCTCTTGTAGCTGCTTACACTCCTGACGCGTAGCTTATGAGCCGCGCATCTTCCAATTTTCAAAATCTCAAACCGACAACAGCCCGACCCGCCGTTCGACAGACCAACGTATCTCATGCCAAGCCGACCCTCTTCCTCCAAACCTGCCAAAGCCAATTCCGACAGCGCTGCTGACGGGAAGGCTTCGGCTGAGAGCATGCCCGCCAAAAAAGCGGCGGCCAAGAAAGTGCTTTCACTGATTGAGGAGGACGAGAAACCCAAGGCGAGAGGCCCCCGACGTGCGGCAACGCCGCTTCCAGTTCTTGGAGCTAAGCCAGCACCAGCACCTGCTAAGAGTGGGGCACCAGCAAAAGCTGATACAGGACCCAAGAAGACGCTGGATGACCATAAGCGCGAGGCGCTGAATCTCTTTGAGGAAGACGAAAAGCCGAAGGTGCGCCGCCGTCCGGCCGACCAAGGTTCTGCTCTGCCGCCGATCTCCATGGTGCGTGAGCCAGGACCGGTGACGATGATGCAGCCTCTGCACCCGATTGAGCCTGTGGCACCGCCGAAGGTCGAGGAGGAAGTTGTCTCTGAAGTGGAGGTCAATGAGGCGGGTGAGAAAGTCATTCACTTGAAGCCGCCGATTATCGTCAAGGAATTGGCAGAGAAGATGGGGTTGCGTCCATTCAAAATCATTGCTGACCTGATTGCCCTCAAAGTCTTTGTCGCGAATGCGGACAAGGCGATTGAAATTGACGTGGCGGAGAAGGTTTGTGAGAAGCACGGTTTCCACCTGGAGCGTGAGAAGCGCGAGAAGGGGGCTGGTGTACACAAGGTGGAAGAGGTCATCGTAGAACCTGTCGCCCAAGTGGTGGAAGAGGTGGAGGAAGACAAGCTGGAACTGCGTGCGCCGATCATTACTTTCATGGGTCACGTGGACCATGGTAAGACCTCTTTGCTGGATGCGATCCGCAAGACGCAGGTCGTTACTGGTGAAGCGGGTGGGATTACTCAGCACATCGGTGCTTACAGCGTTTTCCATAATGGATTACCGATCACTTTTATTGATACTCCGGGTCACGCCGCTTTCTCTGGCATGCGTGCACGTGGTGCTCACGTGACGGACATTGTGGTTCTGATTATTGCCGCAGATGATGGCATCATGCCACAGACGCGTGAGGCTTTGAACCATGCGAAGGCGGCGAATGTGACCATCATGGTGGCCATCAATAAGTGTGATCTACCTGCCGCAGATGTCCTGCGTGTGAAGGGTCAGCTTCAAGAGATTGGTCTCGCACCGGTTGACTGGGGTGGTGATACTGAGTGCATGGAAGTTTCCGCTAAGACTGGCTTAGGCATTGATGGTTTGCTGGAAACAATGGCGCTGCAGGCTGAAGTTTTGGAACTGAAGGCGGATCCGAAGGCACCTGCGCGTGCGACGGTGATTGAGTCTTCTATGGTGGCTGGTAAGGGGCCTGTGGCGACGGTGATCGTGCGTCAGGGGACTCTGAGAGTGGGCTTGCCATTCATCTGCGGTCCTCATTGGGGCAAGGTGAAAGCATTGGTGGATGATCGTGGCAATCCAATCAAAGAGGTTCGCCCCGGGATGCCTGTGGAGTTGGTGGGCTTTAGCGATATGCCTCACGTGGGAGATGAAGTGGTGGTGATGGACAGTGAGCGCTCAGTGAAAAAACTGAGTGAAGAACGTCAGGAGGAACTGCGGCATAAGAAGCTGACGGTGACCCGCCGTTCCACTCTGGAGTCTCTGTTCAACAGCATTGACGAAGGAAACAAAAAGACCCTGAAAATTGTCCTGAAAGCGGATGTTCAGGGCTCGGTGGAAGCTATCGTTAAGTGTTTGGGTGAGATCACCAGTGAGAAGATCAACCAGAAGATCCTGCATTCTGATGTGGGACCGATCACGGAATCTGACGTGCTGCTGGCCAGTGGTTCAGACGCTGTCATCATTGGCTTCAACACGAAGGTGGAAAACAAAGCCCTCACCGTCGCTAAGCGCGAAGGGGTGCAGATCAAGCTTTACTCCATCATCTATGAATTGATTGATCAGGTGAAGGATTCCATGACTGGCATGCTAGACCCGCTGACCCGCGAGAAGGTGCTGGGCCACGCGAAGGTGAAGCAGGTCTTCAAGGTCAATCGTGGTTACGTGGGCGGTTCTGTGGTCACCGATGGCCGGATTGACCGTAAGCAGCGCGCTCGCGTGTTGCGTGGAGGTCAGGCGGTGTATGATGGCAGTATCGAGACGCTGCGTCGATTCCACGATGAAGTGCCGGAAGTCCGCAACGGTCTGGAATGCGGTATCAAGCTCAATGGTTTCAGCGATTACGAAGAGAACGACGTGATCGAGTGTTACGAGTTGGAAAAATTTGCTCAGACTCTTTAACCTTGTTTGTTAGGTGGTCGGTGCGGTGGTTAGCCACTTCACTGACCTTCTGATTGACCTTTCATTTTTTCCCCAATGTCCCAACGAGTCCTCCGCGTCAGCGAACTGTTGAAACGTGAGCTTAGCATGGTGCTGGAGCGTCACTACCGCATGGATAATGCCATTCTGACGGTGCATGAGGTGCGTGCCACGCCGGACCTGAAGCAAGCCTTTGCCTATGTGGGTGTCATCAGCACGGCTGGTGACGATGAGGCTATCATCGAGAAACTGAACAAGAAGCGCAGTGCCATTCAGAAGGAAGTGCATAAGCGGATTGTGATGAAGAATTCTCCCCAGATTTTCTTCCGCCTGGATAGGTCTGTGGAGAAGGGGGTACGCATTATCAATGCCATTGATAACTTGCCACCACCAGCTGATCCGCTGCCAGAAGGAGAAAGTGATCCTGTGCTGAAGAGCGACGGGTTGTTCCGCGATAAGTAAGGGGCCGAACGCCCTTTTTTGAGAAAGGCCTGTTTGCTGTGCATCAGGTCTTTTTTTGTGTTCGCTTCCGTCTTTTTAAATACAGCCCGGCAGTCTCCGAACCGTCTGAGACGCAGGCTTTTTTGCCGCTGTCTTGTGCTGAGTCGCGGAATGCGGGTTTATACTATTTGTAAAAAGATGGTGCAAAAAAGCGGCGGCGGGGCGGGAGGATTGGCTGTGTTTTTTGCTTGGCTGTTGTCATGAAGGTAGCAACTGGTGCTCATGCCTTGCCATTCACCCAGTCGCTTCTGCTTTTTCAATAGGACACTCTTTTTTGAAACCTGTATAAGCTAAGAAGCAGAGAATGAGTGTGGACAAGTTGGTTTCATTGCAATGAAAAGTCCTCAAGGAATGCGTACCCGGTAAAAACGTAATAAAGTCATACCTCTGGTCAATGTGCCGTCGTCTGTATATTCGAAGATGCCTGTGGCAGGCTGGGTGAGGATTGGATTGGAGATGGTCTGCCAGGATTGCAAGTCGTCCGAAAAATCCACGACGTGGCCGAGGCCGGGGACGAGTGAAAAACGCAGCGCGATTTGTCCGTCTAGTGTGATCGTGGTGGAAAAGATGTGCATCACGCTCGTGCTGTCCTGCGGATGGGTGCCTGCGCGGTATTCGGCTAGGTTATCTTGGCCGTCGCCATCGGGATCGTCGTTTGGGCCTTGGGTCAGTGCTGTGAATCGCGACAATTCCCAGCCGTCAGGTAGGCCATCAATGTCAGTATCGGCGAGGGAAAAATACTTTGAAATGAATGTCACTGTGCGATCAATGAACTCGTAGGTTTCTGGGATGAGTGGACTGGAGACTACGAAGCCGTGTGGGCCGTCTTCGGGATAGTAAGTCTCGAAGTATTTTCCGGCGGCGGTGAGTGCAAGGCCGTAGTCGTGCAGTACTGGTGGAGGAGCGCTGGTATCATTGAGTCCACTCACGAGGAAGAGTGGGTGACGTACTTTGGAGGCTTCGTCAGTGATGTCGAAATAGCCATAGGCGCGGGGGCTAGCGGCGAGTGTGGCCATGGGCACTCCGTAGAGTGTGGTGATGCGGTCCACTTCACCTTGCAGGGCGGTGCTAATGACGCCGCCGCTTTGCGTGAACCGCCAAGCGGCAATGGGGTCGATGGCTGCGGGTGCACACGGTATGGCGCAGAGGATGTCGAGTTTCGACGCGGCGCTACAGGTGAGAATCCCGCCGTGGCTTTGACCAAACATCGCGATGCGACGCGAGTCCACATACGGTAGGCGGCGCGCGGTCTCGACAGCGCGCGCGGCGAGCTCCCATTCGGCCTCGGCGACCGCGTTACCGGAGACGGTGGAGAAGTCGATCGAATAAATCGCCCATCCGGCTGCGATGAAATTTGCCGTGGGTGGGTTCATCGAGCGGCCCAGTGAGTAGGTGCCGCTCTGGGAAGTGCCTCCGCCATGGACGAGGATAACGAGCGGAAAAGGTCCTGCACCCGCAGGCTTGCGCACATAGGCGGGGATGGTTTCGCCCAAGGCCGAGACGTAGAAGGTGGTGCGCCC
Organism: Prosthecobacter sp.; assembly: GCA_025869455.1. Taxonomy (GTDB): domain Bacteria; phylum Verrucomicrobiota; class Verrucomicrobiia; order Verrucomicrobiales; family Verrucomicrobiaceae; genus Prosthecobacter. The sequence goes on along the minus strand of JAOZVT010000621.1, from coordinate 2,982 downwards.
TTCGGAACCGTCGGCGAGATTTTCCCAGTCGCCGTCCGTGCCAGGGACGGGCGTGATGATTTTCAGGTTATAAGTTTTGTTCACCTGCGTGCCAAGTGTATCCGTGGCTTGCACTGTGAAAGTGTAGGTGCCTTCTGTGTTGGGTGTGCCGCTGAGGACGCCTGAGTTGTCAAGCGCGAGGCCTTCGGGTAGTGTGCCGGAAACGAGGCTCCATGAGTTAGGTCCTGTGCCGCCGTTAGCAAAGAGAGTTTGGGCATAGTCATGGGCCACGCAGCCGACGGGGAAGCCTTCATAGAGGATGGTGAGCGGTGTGGTGGCACTCACGGTGATGGCGAAGGTTTGCGTCGCTGAAGCGCCCACATTGTCAGTGACTTGGGCTGTGAAGTTGAATGTGCCGGTGCCGTTCGGTGTGCCGCTGATCGTGCCCGAGTTGTTCATTGTGAGGCCAGTAGGAAGCTCACCCTCACTCACATTCCACGCGTAGGGCGGCGTGCCGCCGATAGAGGTAAACGCGAAGGAATATTCAAAGCTGGCGACGCATGGGGGAGCGGGTGAGGTCGTCGTAATGATGGGGGGCGTGGCGTCGATGGTGAGCGTCAAAGACTTGCTCGCTGTGATGCTCGTGGTGTCCTGGATTTGGACAGCAAAATTGAAGGTGCCGCTCGCGGTCGGGGTGCCACTGATGAGGCCATCGGTGCTCAGAGCCAGGCCGCTGGGCAGTGCGCCGGAAAGGAGAGACCAGACGTAGGGCGGGGTGCCATCGGTAGCCGTGAGCGCTTGCGAATAGATGCTTTCCAGCATGCCGTTCGGTAGCGTGGTGGTGTTGATGGATGGACCTGCAGGGTCGATGGTGACAGTGAAATTACGCGAGGCGGTAGCACCCACGGCATCGGTGACGGTGGCGGTGAAGGTGCTGGTTTGCGCGGTCATCGGTGTGCCGGAGAGAAGGCCGTTGCTGGCGAGGCTAAGCCCTGTAGGTGGTGAACCTGCCGTGACCGCATGAGTGTAGGGAGCGGTACCGCCTGTGACGGCCACTCCGTGTGAGTAAGCTAGGCCAACGCTGCCACTGGGCAACGTCGCGCCTGTCGTGTAGCCGAGCCCTGTGACGGCATTGATCTTCACGCTGAAAGCCTGGGAGAGGGTCGCGCCTGTACCGTCGGTGACCTGCGCGGTGAAATTGAAGGTGCCGGTCTGCGTCGGCGATCCGCTGACTATGCCTGCCGCGCTCAGGGTTATGCCGTCGGGCAGTGTTCCTGACGTGAGACTCCATGTGTAAGCCGTCGTGCCGCCTGCGGCGAAGAGGGATTGCGAATAATCTGCGTTTATCGCGCCGAAGGGTAGCGTGGCGGTGGTGAGGATCTCCAAGGCAGAGGGCGTGGAGCCGGTGAGGAAAATCATGAGTCCCTGCTGGTTTGCTGTGGTGAAGTTGACGCTGGGAAAAGTGATGGTGTAAGTGCTGCCGTCGCTCGTACGCGTGACATTCGCCGTGCTCGCCGCGTTCGTAGTGGAACTCCATAGCCGCGCCATGCCAGTGACACTGGTCCAGTTCCAACCGTCCGCCTGCATCGTGATGCTGGTGAGGTTTAGCGCGTTGTTGCTGCCTGGGAGCACGAAGAGAGCGCGCTTATTTCCGTCCTGGTTTTCAAAGGTGTAGGTCTCCAGGGGCGTCGAGCCGCTGGAGAGTAACCCGGGCTTGCGTGTGAGCACGGTGGTGTCCGACGGCATGAAGCTGTCTAACTCGGTGAGCGCATCGGTGCCTCGGGTGCCGACTGGGCCATTACTCGAAGCGTAGTAGCTCAGCCGCGCGTCTTTTGGAGTGAGGTCGCGAGAGAGCCACACATCCATGGCGCGTGAGAAGTTCTGCAAAGCGGAGAGTCCGCCGCGTCCGCCGTTGGCTGCATTGATGCCACCTTCCTCGGTGTGGAAGACACTTGTCGCGTGATTCGTTTCGCCTGTGTAGGTATCGAAGACGGTCTTCAGCGTCCCAGCGTTTGCATTGATGATGTAGTGGACGTTGATGATATCCACAAGGTCGCCAAGGCGTTGTCCCGCGAGGCTGGAGGCGAGTGGCTTTGCGTAGTTCACGAAAGCCACACCGTTGACATCCTTTTCCACTTCGTAGCCGACGATGACGTAGTTGAGTAGCGTCGAGGTCCAGCTGTTAGCAGAGCCGTTTTGGATGCTGCTGCCAGTCGATGCTGGTGCAAGGATGCGCAGCTTGTGCCCAGCGGGCGCGGTGGCATTGACGGCAATCAACGCCTCTAGTGCGAGCGCCATCTGGTATTCTACCTGATAGCCGATGAGCCCTCGGTCATTGAGTGCGAGGCCGTGAGTGGGGTTATCGTTGTACGCGGAGTTAGGATGGGGATAGGGCAGGTTGTTTTCTGCGACCCAGGTACCAATTGTTTGGCCTACAATGTCGGCATAAATTTCGTTGCCTAACTCCCAATAGATTTTGTGACCCGTGGCCGCGTTGCGCACGCTGCCATCCACCATCGCTTGCGCGAGCGCGCGGCAGGTGCTCCGCCACGCTGCGCCGTGATCGCCACGGATGGCATTGAAATAATCGTCCACAATCGATTGCTCTCGGTAGTTGTAGCCACCCTGAAGGCTGATCCAATCGTCGGTGGCCATTAGCGCGTCGATCCTTGCCGGATCTGCAGTGAACGAGCCGGGGCCGCCCATGGGATAAGTGCTACGCTGGGTCTCGCGCCAAATGTCGGGCGTATTGCCGCCGCCGGTGTCTGCGCCGAGGTATTTTCGCCAGGGCGGCGTCTGTGATTGAGAAGGTGTGGCCGTCGAGGCGAGGAGCGCCAGCAGGGTGATACCAAGGAGTGCAGGAGAATGTTTCATAGTGTTGGGGGAACTTCGGGAATGGATGACTCCGCTCACTGAGGCGTCGGCTTGGGCAGCGAAGAGGGGTCTTCGGCGAAGAGGAGCAGCAAGGCTCCGGAGAAGCGCGTGTTCACAGGCACGACGAGT
>JAOZVT010000620.1 GCA_025869455.1 Prosthecobacter sp. | reverse complement strand
CTGTGCCTTTAGGTGGGGAAACTCTGTGTTTGGGAGTGGGACGAAGGTTGTTTTGACCTGGGTTTCCCCATCTAGCCTGGAGTGCAGTTTTTATAAAAAAAATGCGTTTTTGATGTCACAGATGGCTGGGGTTTTAACTAGTAAGCGATCAGTATCTGACTGAACCTTGATCATCAATATGAATGCTTCATCATCATCGTCGTCGTCATCATCATCTTCTTCGTCTTCGTCTTCGTCTTCTTCAGGGCTGTCTAAATCTGCTGATGCAGCACCAACCCAGCGCGTGGAGAATGTGGCGGAACTGCGGGAACTGATCGAAAATCGTCAGCGGATGAGGGCGGAGTCTGCCCCCCGCACGTACATTTGGATCCCCTTTACCCGGGGGGAATGTGAGAGCGTCAATGGGGATTCAAATCAGCTGACGCTGAATAAGTCAGCACAATATCATGCGGAGGGAACGGCGATCCGCCAGTTGGGCATGGACTTGCGGCGTGCGGCAGGTGAGCCGCTGAGCCAGCCCTATACGGAGGAAGAACTGTGTGCGGCCTTTAATGCCAGTGATTTGCAGGCCGCCTTGCTGGAAAGTGCGGCCCGTAAGTCCCCCACGGTCATCCAGATGGGGGTGCACTGTGTTCGTCCTCCGAGGGCTGGGGATACGGTCTATCTACTGGCCCACGGCGGGAGGAATCACGGGATGCTTTCTGCCAATGAAGGTTCTACTCGCCTCCCACCAACTGAAGTCGTGGAACGCATGAAGCACTTCGGGATTGACAATGACATCGCCAAACTAAAGCTCCTTTCCTGCGGTTCTCATGGGGTGATCCATCAGGAGCTGGCGGCGGCCTGTCAGGATAAAAAGGTCTATCTGAACACGCAGCTTTCTGGTTACGGCTTTAGCCTGCCTGAGGCTAGGGTCCCAGTGGGTGACCGGGATCCCTCAAACCTGCATTCGCGAAACTTTTCCTATGTACGCACTCCCCAGCCAGACGTGCCCAGTCTCACCGCTAATATGGATCTGGGTCATGTGGTGACGGCCATTAAAAAAGATTTCAATGAGGTGCTGAAACCGCAGTCAGACATCCATGCATTGGCGGCGAATGTAGAACGGGCGCAGGCTAATTTAGAGCGTCTGAACGCACGCCTAACAAACTATGATCCAGAGGAGGAGAGGCCGCTCTTGGAACGTTTGCGGGCAGATCGAGATCAGATTGAGATAGACTTTGCTGATCTGGATAATTTGCCTGACCCTGAATGGGAGCTTGCTAACACTGAATATGTGGATCAGAGGAATGCTTGTGATGCGTTGATTAATCAGCAGGAACTCCTTATTGAAGAGGCGGAAGCGATGCGGAATAACGAAGCGCTGCCCCATGGTCTTGTGGCGGATGCAGAGGGGGAACTGGAACATGCTCAAGACCAACTGATTGCCAGCCTGCAACGTCAGCAGCAGGTGGACCGCCTGACAGGCCGAGCTGGGGTCCCTGCTGATGAGGCGACCGTCTTTAAATCGAGCGCGCAGAAAACACGGGCGACGGTGCGGGACATCATGCGGCCTGAGTTACCCCCAACGCCTGAGGCGGATCTGAGCGTGTCATCGAGTTTATCTTCGAGTTCGTCTTCCAGTTCGTCCTCTTCTGAGACCCAAAAAGAGGATGGATACAGTGCTGGCCCGCTGTCTCAGGCCCCAGGTTCAGGGGATTCTCAGGTGGCTGCTTTGAGGGAGCATTATAAACGCGCCGGGGGAGGTGGTGAGGGTGGCATGGTTCAGAAATTGGGGTAAAGGGGCAGGGTGTTTATATGCTTTTTGTTAGGTTGATTTGGCTTAACCCGGATTCCGTGATTGATCACAGAGTTCGGGTTCAATCAGACTCTCTTTTTGAAGACCAGTGTGGCTGCTGGTGGAATGGTGTTTTCTCATTTGCGGCCTAGGTCGGGTGAAAAGCGCCATGCGTTTGGGGTCCATGCGCACCAGCACGGGATGGGCTTGTCGGGACTGTTGGGCGAAGTCGTAGAGAGCCTCCCGGCAGGTCCAGTTGCGCCAGCAAGTCATGGCGCTGTAACGGATCAGGCCGCGCTTTTGTGCTTCTTCCAAAGGAATGGCCAAACTGGCCCAATGCTGAATGAGAATACGTTTTTTAGTGGCTTCTTGAAGGATTGTTGGCATAGTGGTAAATAATGTTTTATAATGAACTACAATGGCTAAAAAGTCAACTTCCAAGTCCTTGACAAAAGCCGCCCCAGGTGCTGCCCCACTGCGGCTGCTCAAGGTGGCCAGCACACCTGAACAAGAGATCTCAACGGCTGAGGCGGCTGCCGGAACTGTGGGGGAGGTATCTGCCCTGGAAATAGGCCGTCCTTTTGAGGGCAGCAGCCTCGAAGCCCCTGCGGGGTTTGCAGCTTGGCTCCAGCAAGCCCAGGCCCTGGGGCTGGAAACTGATGATCTGGTCTGGGAACTGCACATTGTCCAAGGTCGCAGTTTGGCTGAGGCCGCGCGTCTGCTGGGCATCCCGTGTGCGCTTGCCGTGAGCCTGCATGGACAGCGCCGCACCCGCCTGCGCGACCGCGCCCCCAAGTCTGAGGCCGACTTCCAGGCGGTGCGGGAGGAGGTGCGGGACAGGCTGGTCTCCATCATTGAAGACGCCAGCCGCGCGCCGGATGATCCCCGCCTGCTAGGGGTCCGCCAACGCGCCTGTGATCAATTAGCGGAGCTCTATGGCCTGAAGATGCAGCGGCGCAGCGGTGCTGAAGAAACCGCGCCGCTGTATGCCCAGCCGGAGGAAATACGCGCCGCCGTGGAGCAGCGTGCCCTGCAACAATATGGTCGTCTCCAAGAAGTGGAAGCTGCCCGCCAAGCCTTAAATGGTGAGTAGCTAGGGTACTAAAGTGATGCGGGCACTTTTGCCCGCAACGTTCTGGTGGGGTGAAAGTTCTTAGAGGTTGCCTATGAGCTAAGACGCTTCGCTGCGGACGGGCTTGGCTGGGGCGGACGATTGCGGGCAGGTGCGCAGCCGCGAAGCGAATGCCCACATCACTTTATTTTGAGTTTTGGTGGAGTATCATTGGTTAGACTTGGGCTTGGTTGGGGCGGACGGGGCCGACGAGACGTCGGCGCTCCCAGTAAGGATGGGGCGTTCGGTGCTTGAGAGCTGTCGAGGCGTCACAGAAGCCAGTTGGGGCCCAACTGGCCTACTTGGCGCGGCTTTTATCAAACCATCGCAAACCATCGCAAACGGATATTTATAAACTTTTTTCGCGACTTGGGCTAAGTGTGGGGGTGGTGGGGTGGACTTGGGCTTGATCGGGGTGGATTTTGGGGGGCGGGCGGTGAGTGGTCGGGTGGCTGAGGGGTGGGACCTCGGTGACTGGGACTGCGGCTGCGTGTGTTTTATTTGAGATTCTTTTGGTTATGCCTGATCCTGTTTTTTCATCTTCGTCTTCTTCCTCTATGGCTGTGGGAAATCCTTTGGGCGGGAGGGGCAAGAGGCGGCTGATTGATGAGTCGCGTGCGCCGCAGGTTGGGCCGAGGCCCACACAGAGGCAGACGGGGTCGGCTCCAGATCCGGGTGGCTTGACGAAGGCGTTGATCATGCGTCCGCAAAGTGGAGATGCTATAAACAAGGGGGGCGTGGTGACGGCGGATGTGAAGGAGTGGTTTGACGGGAGTGCTCTGGAAAAGGGGCCGAGGGTGTCAGTGTTGGGTTTGAATCCACCAGCGGATATGGCTTTTGACAAGGGGTTCGCGGTGAGTCCGAAGCTGGGTTACAATCCTGATCCAGGCTTTAGCTTGAATCCAAAGTTTGGGTACAATCCTGATCCGGGTTTTAAGGGGGGTTCGCAGGGCGGGGAGCCTAGCCAGAGGGGCCCTGGATTGGCGGTGGGTCAGATGTCGGGAATGTGGCCTAACGAAATGGGGGTACCGAAATCCTTGGGGATTCTGGAGGGGGAGAAGCCAGTGCGTTATTTAACAGGGGCGGTGCCGAATTTTCTGTTGCCTGAACCTATCACGGAGGCTCCGCCAAAGCCGGGGCCAAAGGGGCATTCTGATCTGTCATATCATTTTCGGGTGGAGCCTGGCGTGCTGTCTAAGCAGCAGGGGCAGCCGCCATCGCCCAATCCGTTTGTGGAGTCTCTGCCTGCGGAGGAGGATCGATCTGAGAAGTGGTTTGCGATGGAGGGGGAGCCTGCGCGGCCTGGGTTGCAGACGCTGGAGTGGCGACCGGGGGATCGAAAAGAGCACATCGCAGAGCTGCGGGATTTGCTGGAGAGGCTGGAGTGGACACCGCATGAGCTGGGGCAGCGCCAGCAACTGGAGGCGATGCTCCGGGGCGCGGAGGCAAATCCGGATGACCCGAAGAGTATGCTCCAGACGGCGGAGCTGAGATCGGGTACTCAGACGAAGGTCCAGCGGCCTGAGGATATGGCGGTGCCTGCGGTGGATCGGCGGGATGGCGTTGCGAAACCTTTGGTTAGTCCGGCGGAGGTGATGCCGCTGGGCGCGGGGGCAAAGTCGGACACTCCGGTGCCTGGCACGGGGGAGACGCCGCCTGCTAACGCGATGGAGCCGAAGCCGCTGCCACCGCCGGTGCTCACGGGGGATTTGGCGGACCCGCTGCCGGAACTGCCACAGACGAAGGGGGATCGCAGTTTTATGGAAACGAAACTGCGTGAGTCGGAGGCACGGGCGCGTGAGCTGTTGCTGCCTCTGCTGCGGAAGCGGGTGGGGTTAGGGTTTGATGCTAGCCTGGTCGGTGAGATGCTCAATACGATACTGGACATTGAGGCTAATTTTTATGGTGTTGGGGATTTGGTGGCTCCGGCGGATGCGAAGAAGACGGAGGCGGAGGCTTTGCAAAAGCGACTGGAAAATCTGGAGCAGCAGGGCGGGCTATCGGCTGGGGATGTGAATGAGCTTTTCACTTCCAATAAGCAGGGGAAGGAACTGGCGGAGTACATCCTTCAGTTGCGCGGGGCGATAAAGAGGGACGATCAGGCGAATGAGACGGCCCAAAAGATGGTGCAGCAGCAGGAGGCGGCGCAGCGGGATGCCGAGCAGTTGGAGATGAGTCCTCAGGCCTGGGCGCAGCAGCATCAAAAGCAGTTAGGCCAGCTGAAGGGGCCGGAGTTGGAGGCCTATCTACAGCAGACTCAGGCGGCGTATGATCGGCGTGTGCAGGGGATCAATGAGGGCTACGAAACCCTGAATAAGCAGATGCGTGCGCTGGATGAGGAAGGGCAGGCTTTGATAGCGGAAAATGAGGATCGGCTGGCGAAGGATGATTTTCCACCGGGCCGTGGGGTGCACCCAGATCTGGAGGGGAGCTTCCAGAGTCATAATGCGCGGCTGCGGAAGTGGCAGCAGGAGGCGACTGCGACTCAGGCGAAGCTGAAGGGCGAAGAGGAACTCGTCAAAACGCAGGGGGAGCAGCTTCAGGCGGGGTTTGATCGCTATGCAACCCAGGCTAAGGAAATCCGCCAGGGGGAGCTGGCGCAGCTACGCCAGCAGCCGCTGCCGGGTGCGGGCTTGGCAGCGGATGAATACCAGGAGCTGGAGACCCAGGTGGACAGCCGCCGTGCGGCGCTGAAGCAGCAGGTGCGGGATGGAAGTCTGTCCCCCCAGGAGGCGCAGGCAGCAGGGGCGGCTCTGGATGAGGAACTGCGCACGGGGAGGCAGGCGGTGCAGCAGCGCCTAACCGAACGTTTGGAAAAAACGGCGGTCACTCTGCAGGCGCTGACGAAGGAGAAAGATCCTGAGGCGGCACGCGCTGCGGCGGTGGAAAAACTGGCCGCTGAGGTGAAGCTGACGCCTGAGCAGGCGGAAACCCTGCTGGCAGATCTGGAGGCGCGGGACTGGACCCGCTACCTGCCTAGCCAGGGGGAAAAGGAACCCGGTTTGGCCGATGTCCTCTCTCAAGACAGCCGCCGTGTACGCGTGCTCAGCACGGGCGCCGTGGTGGTGAATCCCGCCCTGGCGGCGAACCCGGAAGAGTACATCGCAGCGGTGAAGTCCGCGCCTGCCACGGAGGCGGCAAAGCAGGCCGCCCTGGCCCGCATGCAGGAGGCGCGCCGTGAATGGGTGCGTGGGGTGGCCGACCAGTTGCATGCAGAGTCACGCATCCCTGGGCTGCCCAGCTACATGGAGTGGATGCAGGAGGAGCAGCAGAGAGACCAGGCAGAGCAGGGCGGGCGCGGCTTCCTTAAACTGAGCGAGGAAGATCGCCTGCTCCGCTATGTGGATACCATGCGGGCACGGCCAGAGTGGGAAAAGTATGCGGATACCAGCCTGCGCAGCCTCTTTTCCGGGGGTGGGGCTGTGGGGGCCTCGCTAGTCGGGGTGGCGGGTATGGCGGTGGATCTTTCCCCGGCGGGCCAGATCATGAAACGGCTGGGTATCAATGCAGGTGAAGAGATCTCAGAGGTGGCTAAAAAGTGGGATGAGAGTAACCAGGCCATCACCGCAGGCTTGCAGGCCAAAGGCGGGCTGGATACCCTCGGGCTAAAAGGGGCCTCCATCCTGGCCAGCGTGGTGCCGCAGGCCGGGGCCATGTTCATGGGCGGTGCAGTGGTGAAGGGCAGTAAGCTGGCCATGGGGCTTCTGGAGGCGGCGCAGAGCGCAGGCCAGGTCTATGTGGAAAGGTACGGGGAACTGCGCCGTCAGGGCATGAGCCACGCGGATGCCTGGAAACAGGCCGCCCCCCACGCGCTGGGGGCGGGACTGACCACCGGCGTCATCAGCCTGGTGGTGGGGAAGGCCGGGGAAGAGGGCCTGAAAAAATTAGGCCAAGCTTTGACCACCCCCGCCATGCGTCAGGTGCTGAAGGAGGGCCTGGGGGAGCAGATGGTACGCGTGGCTGGACTGACGAAGGAGGCCGCTCTGCAATTTGCTGAAGAAATGGCGGATAACCTGGGGCAGAACGTTTTGGCCAAGGAAGCCAAAGGGGAAGAAGTGGACATCATGCAGATCGTCACCGAGACGCTGCAGCAGTCTCCAGAAACGCTGACCTCCGTCATCGGCATGATGGGTGTAACCAAAGGCGCTGGCGGGTCTAAACACAGCATCGGAGGTACCGCTGAGTCTGTGCCAAGGCTGGATGCCAGCTCTGTGGCGGGTTATGCAGGCGGTGGCAGTCCACAAGGAAAGACCGCCAGCGTGGTGCCGCCCGTCTCCTTTCCCGGCGTCCAGACGCAGGCTGGTTTACCCCTGGCCACCAGCCAGCCTGCGCCAGCCCCCACCCAGGTACCAGGGCAGCCTAACCAGTCGAGTGCGGCAGAAGTCGCCAGCCCGCCTACCCCAGCCAACCCCTCGGGACAAAGCGGTCCTGTGGGCAGCATCCCACCGCCACTGCCACAAGCAGGTGCACAACCTGGAGCCGCCCCACCAACTCAGCCGGGGCAGGCACCCTCTTCCCTAGCGCAGGGGAATCCATCTGGGGGCACCCCGCAGCCCGTCTCCTACACCCCGCCCACCGCAGGCACAGCCCCCAAGGGGAATCCGTCTGCCCGGGGCGAGTCAGCTCATTCATTATCAGAAAATAATGGAAAACAACAGCCGCCGATGGAAAACAGCGGCACCCCACCCACCCAGGTGCCAAACCAGGATGCACCGCACCAGCCGCGCACAGATCAGCCTGGGACGCCAGCGGTGAACACCCCACCCACGCAGGTGCCAAACCAGGATGCACCCCACCTGCCGCGCACAGATCAGTCTGGGGTGCCAGCGGTGAATGCACCTCCGGTTAGGCCGCCAGATGCCCCGCCGCCCATCTGGCAGGGCACCGCGCGGCATGGAGACTACGCAGAGGTGCTATCGCGCAATCCGAATGGCACCTTCCAAGTACGCATCCGTGGTCAGGAGCAAACGCGCACCGAGCGCGATGTGGCCTACATGACCGGGATGAACAAACCTGCGCTGGATGCCCATCTGGATGGCGTGACGGCGGGGCGGCGGGGGGGAGCGTTCGAGGCACCACCCGACTCAGGAAATTCATCGAAAGGGAATGATGGTGCTCTGGAGTCAATGACGCCTAGACAGATCTCTCACCTCCATCCACACACTCAAAATCTGCCTGCAAACAAGAGCCCCCTTCCGGCAGGAATCAATCTGCCGCAGAGTCTTAATGATCTTCGTTCATCGCTTCAACCCATGAAAAATGAAGCTAGGCAGTTGATGAATGAATCACGGAGTCTAAAAAATAAGATAGGCGAAATAGACTCTAAACTGGGTGATAGTAAACTTTCGGTGGCTGAAAGTAATAAATTAGAAATTGTGCAAAAAGATCTCCAAAAACAATTGGACAATCTTATCACCAGAAGGCTCGAACTCGCTGAAGCAACTCGCTTGTTAGTCTCCATACCTCCGAGTAATCGGGGGCATGTGAAGTGGAGGCAAAAGTTGGTGTTGGATCTTGGTGCCCTGGCGGCGGCGGGAGGTGACTTGACAGCTCAGTATGTTGACCCACGACTTATGCCAAGTCTTTCTGTTGAATATGCACCCAATAATGGAAACCCTGTCACATACAAACCATCTCAAAGAACGATTAAAATCAGGCCAGGCCAAACCAGTCTGAGCGATACGATGCATGAAATAGTCCACGGCATCGAAGATCAATTTCCCAACATCCTAAAAAAGACCAAGAGTTTCCTCACCAACCGTTAGGAGGGTAAACCACATGAGT
>JAOZVT010000619.1 GCA_025869455.1 Prosthecobacter sp. | reverse complement strand
ACTGCCCGGCGAGTGAGTTAGATTCCCAAAGAAACCCGTTGTTGCCTAACAACGGGTTTTTTATGCCCAGATGCGCCGCCTCAGCAGGAGCGACGGCGACGAGTCATGACGGCAACAAGGGCGACTCCTAAAAGCAACATTTTGTTAGGCTCTGGTGCAGCGGCTGTGCCGATGGAAAAACCTACGTAAGAATAATGGGCACCACGTTCGGTGGTGGCATTGGTGGTGGTATTGTCTCCCCAATAAACACGCGAGGTACCGGAGTTTGGAATGGTGGCCCCGGCATAGTCTGAGACTTTCAATTCACCGTCAATGAAGAAGGAGGCCAATTGGGTAACAGGATCCCAGACGAGGCTGTAATCATGGTATCCAGGAGTCAGTGTGTAGGTAGCGCCCGTGGAGTAGAGACGCACCAGCGTATTGCCATCCACATCACAGCCGAAGTAGATGCCGTAGAGATCACGGCTGCCTGTCACGCCTTCATCCACCAGAAAAGTACACCACGCATTGTTTGAAAGAGGAGTGTCCGCCAAGGGATCTGGCGGCACAAAACGGATGGTGGCATCCAGCGTCCAACCCGTCAAAAGCGCATCGGAGAGCTGGGTGGTGGTGAGTGTTTGATTGTAGGTGCGTGAATTGGCACCGCCTTGCTCGATGACTTTCCAGGCGTCAATGCCGGTCCCCAGATCATCAACAATGGCTCCGTTTTCAGATGAACCGGATGTGGTCCAACCTTCCGTGGTGGGATTGGCTGCGCCCGTGTGGTTAAACAAGACGGTGGAGGCATGAGCTGATTTGATGAACACAAACCCCAGGCAGACGAGTAGCCAAGTGTAGCGTTTTAGAACAGCCAAGCAGATGAGGGGGGACATGCTGCACGCACCTAGCAATGGACATGCCGCCTTAGGAAAATGAGGGCCGACTGGTCACATTCGGTGTAGTACTGGTCACGGGATGACGGTTAACCACTCGGCGGGTTTTGAGCACTGTCTCAAAACCCACGACTGAGGCCAGTCATTGACGCGCCAAGAGTCCACGCTTTGACTGGCTTCACACACTACCTCTTCGCCTTCGTGGCGATGGCTTTGTAGTAGCTTTCGATGGCCGCACGATATTCAGGAGCGGCTTCGCTGCGAGTGGCTTCGCTGAGATCAGCAGCCATCTTACTGGGGAGGTGGCCCCAGTCGCCATCCACCAGGATCATTTCAGCGCCTAAGACACCATCCACGACTTTCATGGACTGATTGCCACCCTCGCTATCCGATGGCTGAGTGGGATCATTTTGGTTAGGCTTGTTTTGATTTTGGGCTTGTTGCTGCCCCGCCTGCTTTGAGCCTGGAGTCTGCCCCTGATTGCGCTGATCTGCCATGGACTGCTGCTGGCTCTGCTGGGCATCCGACAAGCTTTGCTGAGCTTTCTGCTGCTGTTGGCCACTTTGCTGTTGTTGCTGCTGGCCAGACTGAGATTGCTGCTGCTCACCGGATTGTCCCTGCATGGGATTGAGGGTTTGGTCTAACTGATCCAGGGCTTGGGCCAAAAGCGCACCTTGGATGTCCTGGAAAGGATTGGCCGAATTGGCGGGGGGCGTGGCTGAGGCTGTCGTTTCAGCCGCCTTAGCGGCTTGAGCGGCAAGGTTCTGGGCTTCAGGTCCCACTGATTTCTGCGGTTGTCCAGGCTGGCCTTTCGCGGCCTGAGCTTGCTGCTGGAGTTGGTTGCTGGCCTGGGCGGTTTGTTGGGCGGCTTCCTGCTGGCCTAACCGCTGTTGATGACGTGCCACGCGGGCGAGATCATGCGCGGCTTGCTCTGTGGCAATGCCGATGTTGCTAGGCTGCTGGGATTCGGTCGCGACGGCTTGCTCACTAGATTGAGCGGCTTGCTTGGAAAGCTCGGCCAAAGATTTTTGCATGGCCGGATTCTTGGGCAATTCCTTTTCCAATTCCGCCAAAACGGCGGCTGGATTTTGACTGGCATCTTGGGCCATTTCAGCAAGCTCCTGGGCGCGCTTGTAAGCATCTTCCAAAGACTCCTGCACACCGAGTTCCTGCTCCATGTTTTGCATGGCGGCGAGCTCTTGTTCGCTCAGAGGTTGGCCATCTTCAGCCTTGGCCATGTTCTCGGCCAATTGATCCAAAGCCTGCGCTGTCTGCCGCTGTGCTTCGGCAGCCTGATTCAGATTCTGGGCCTGCGGCTGGCTCTGTTGAGCCTGCGCCGCCTGCTTCAAATTTTGAGCGATCTGCGGGGTCTTCTGCTGCATTTGGGCCAGGGCCACATCTGCCATACGGGCCATCTGGCGCTGATCCGCCTCCTGGAGATTGGCCCCGTTGGCTTCTTGACGAAGCGCCGCCTGGAGGGATTCCATCTGCTCGGCGTTTTCAGCCGCTTCTCCTTGCAGACCCTGCGCTTTCTGACCGACTTCGGCGACAGGTTTATTGGCCTCAGCCGCAGCAGCAGCGTCTTGGGTAGCCTGCTGCGTTTGCTTGAGATCTTGAGCCACAGCTTTCATCATGTCACTCACATCGGGAGTGAGCTGGGCCAAGGTTTCACGTGCAGCGGCAGTTTGCGTAGCGAGCTGCTGGGAGACTTGAGCTATCTTTTGTTCCGCTTCGGCCACGGCCTTCTCGGCGGAATCCGTATTCAACACTTGGTTAGGCTGCTGAACGGACTGGCGAGCCAACCCCTGGAGCTGATCGGCGGCTTGGCGACTGGCATCTGAAGCTTGCTGGGCCGCATTGGCCAACGGCTGATCTGGAGTCTTTAAACGGCGGAGCATGTCCGGGACTTGGCGTAAGGCCTCGCTAGCCGCACGCGCTTGATCGGTAGCCTGAGTGGGGCTGGAATTTGAACTTGGGTCCGGATTTGCTGCCGCTTCGGCAATCGCCTCCACGGCTGTTTGAGTCATGGCATTCGCCTCAAGGGTGCGTGCGAGTTGTGTCAACTGCACCGCTTTTTCCTGAACCGCGCTGATGGAGGCATGATCTTGAGAAGCGGCTGACACTTCACGTGCCAGCTGCCCCGCAGCGCGACTGGTGCGGTTCATGTCCAAGGCAGCTTCCGTATTGGTCCGGACGTTCTGCTCACGAAGCACGGCTTGGTCTTCCAATTGTTTGGCCGCCTGCGCTAACTCTTTCTCTGCACGCTGGCTGGCCGTTTGATTTTCTTTATCCAGCTTCGTCTTGCGTTTAGGGTCTTTTGCCTCCGCTGCTGCTTGAGCTAGAGCCGACTGAGCCTCGTTGATCGCGATGATGGCAGGGTTCTCTTGTTTGGCTAATTTTTCACGCAATTGGTTAGCTTTATTGCCAGCATTTTCCGCTATGTTACGCATAGCATCTGCCGCACGACTGAGGCGCTGACGATGATTATCCGCCGCACCATAAAGATGCTCAGGGCTCTTATTCTGATCTGGTTTATCAAGACTGGCAGCAAGATCACCCGCCGTCTCAGCGAGCTGTTTACGCATGTCTTCGACCTGCTTTTCTTGGCCCCCTTCCAGCACGGGCTTGAGGGATTCCATCTCTTGGCGCAACGCTTCGCTGGCAGCAATGGCGGCACGCTGCTGTTCCTGCCATTTGGGGCGTTGAGTGCTGTCACGATTGGCATTAAGCGACTGCTCTGTCAGTAAGGCTTCTTGGCGGCTAAGCTGCTGGGCCGCCTGTGCTACGATCTTGGCATTGTCTTCCGTAGCAAAAGCGCGCGCAGCTTGGGCAATGGCTTCGGCATCTGAGCCTGCTTCGCTGGCGGCTTTACGCAGACCGTCCGTGCTCTCGACATCCTGAGCCGTCAGTTTTTTCATCTGCGCCAATGAATCATTCCTCATGTGCGCTACGCGTTCCCCGAGCAGTTGCACCTCTAAACTATCCAAATGGTTAGGCGCAGATTGAGCAGCCTGTTTGAGCTGGTTCCATAGATCCTCAGCCCGATCCGACACTTGCTGCAACTCTGTTTGCGCCCGCGCCAGGGTGGACTCCGGCGCTTCATTGGGAGCTTTGCGTTTGGATTTTTGCACCTTATCCACGACTTTGCGCATCTCACGGGTCTGTTCTGAGAGATTCGTGGCCTGTTGAGCGAGGCGGCTCATGTCCTGTGCCCACTGGCGCTGCTGCGGATCCACGGTTTGCTCCAAAATGATGACGCGGACGGCTGGGGATTCTGCTGACTGGCCTTTTAAATCGATTGCGACCAGCTTGATCAAAACCGCATCTCCAGGTTTAACTTGGAGCGGAGACAATGGCAGTGTTGTCTGAGCCTCTGCTTCTTTTCCCGGCTTGCTCAAAATCTCCCGCTGCAGCCAATCGGCCCCATTCACCGCATAGGCCATTTGGATGGAAGCTAGCCCGACATCATCACTGGCGATGCCCTGCACCCGCACTGTCTCATCAGGCATTTGGGAGAGTTGTTCTTGTGGCTCCAAAATCTGGGCAACGGGAGGCAGATCGGGAATGCTGATGATCTGCCAAGGGGAGCTTTCTTCATTGGTGAATTGCGTTTCCTCTGCCGTTAAAGCACTGCGCCAAGATTCGTTTTCAGGTTTGATGATCATCTCCCCCAAGAGGCTCCCATCTTCTGCCACCGTCATAGGCAGAGCTTCGGGATGATCTGCGTGGTCGGGATCAATGAGCAAATCTGATTTAGCAATCTTCTGGTTAGGCTTCAGATGCAACTTCACGGTGCTGCCTTCTAAGGCTTCAACATCCCCTTGTTCCTCCGTCAGCGTGGTTTCAGGCAAGCCTGTGTAAGCTGGAGGCAATACCGTTTTCACAAACTCCAGCACTCGTGGCCGCGCCCGAGCAGAAAGCGTGTACCAGGGTGAAATGGCATCTCCCGCTAGGACTCGATACTTAACATCGCCCTGACCGATGGAGACGATCCCCGCGTAATGCACATCGTGGCTGCGGACTAGCTCTGTACGACGCGGCTTACTGCCTGAGGCTTCGGATTCAAGAATGACCGATTTTGGCTCTGGCCCGGTGATTTCCGCCACGATCTCTAGCTCTGAAGCGAACGGCACCAACGTGTTGGCAGGCTTTGGCTCCACAATGGCGATCTTCACGCTGGATGGTCGCGAAAGATTGGCAAAAGGAATGGCCGCGCGCGCCATGAAACCAGGCAAGTGCAACGAGGGAATGCAACTCAGGCCCAAAATCAGGGCGACAGCCCCTCCGAGACCTAACAACCAAGGCTTCAAGGAACGCATGGGCAAAATGGCCGCTAAGTCTAGCTTTTCCACCTGAGCAGCCACCTCATCCTGAAGCTGGGCACGAAACTCCTGTGAATCATTCCTCTGCCCTTCAGAAAGCTCCACGGCGGCCAAGAGACGCTCACGCAGTTCAGGTGAGACACTCTCCACCAAACGCGCCGTGCTTATGACATCCCGACTCCGCGCCAAATGCTGAAGGGCCACACGCCAAGCCAAGTAGGCAGCGGCACCATAACCCAGCAAACTCAGCCAGGGACGTAACACCTCAGGCATGAACCATGCGCGATCCAGCAAGGCAATCAGCGTCCAGGTACCTAGAGCTACCAGGAGGAGGCATAATAGAGCCCGATACCAAAGCAAGCGCTGGCGACGCATGCGAAAAGCCTGAAGCACCTGAGCAGTAGCTGGACGGAGAGAGGGATTCATTAAAAAGGTGAGATGCTGTAAACGCCGGTCAAAGACGAGTTTTTCGACTTGTCATTCTAACTGGTTTTTCACTCCGCGAATACAGGGATTCCATGGAAACACCTGCGTATGGCAGAAATAACCCTGCTGAAGGCTTTTCTAAATGAGCACAGGATTAGATGAAGATGAAATTTTGGGTGCAAAGTACGCCCCATTCAGCCAGCGTAAAAACATGAGTTCCGATCCATCTCAATCACATCATTTTGATTTCATCGTCATCGGTGGAGGCAGTGGTGGCTATGCGGCAGCCCGCACCGCGCATGCCCTCGGACTGAGCGTAGCGGTGGTGGATGGCGCGGAAGAACTAGCTGGCCGTTGCATCCTGCGCGGATGCATGCCCAGCAAAACCTTGATCGAATCCGCAGACCGGAATCTCAGCATTCGACGCGCCAGCGAGTTTGGCCTGAAAGCCCAATCGCAAGGAGCCGACATTCGGGCGATCCGGGATCGGAAGCGTACGCTGATTGCCGATTTCGCCAGCTATCGTCAACAGCAACTCGAAGACGGACGGTTCACGCTCTATCGAGGCTATGCATCCTTCATCGATTCTCATACGCTGGAGGTGGTCCCTCGCGATGGCTCCGCCTCCTTTCAGGTCAAAGGAAAAACCTTTTGTGTTGCCACGGGATCGGTGGCGAATGTTCCCCCTCTTCCAGGGCTGGCTGAAGCTGGCTACTGGACCAGCGATGATATCTTAGACACGGATAACTTGCCAGAAACCTTCGCGGTTCTGGGCGGTGGGGCCATCGCCCTAGAAATGGCCCATTATTTGGATGGGATGGATCGAAAAGTGACGCTCATTCAGCGCAGCCAGCAGTTTCTCACGGGGCTAGACCCAGAATCCAGCCAAGTGATTGAAGAAGCCTACACCCAGCGCGGCATCACGTGCCATCTGGGAACCAATATTCACCGGGTCAGCACGGTCAATGGAAGGAAGCACATTGAATACCGTCACGGTGAAAAGGAATGCAGCGTCACCGTGGATCAAATCCTGGTGGCCATGGGACGCGGCCCTGCCACGGATGGACTGAATCTGGAGGCTGCCAACGTCAGCCTAACCAAAAAGAAAATCGCCATTCAGCCGACAATGCAAAGCACCCAACCACACATTTTTGCGGCAGGTGACGTTTGCAGTCCACTGGATGTCGTACATGTAGCCATCCAACAAGGCGAGGTCGCGGCACGCAATGCACACCGTTTGATCCAAGGCCAAGCTGTGGATGAAATGGTGGATTATCGGCTGCTGCTGTTCGGTGTCTTTTCACACCCGCAAGTCGCCGCCGTAGGCGCTGGTGAAGAGGAATTAAAGAAAGCTGGCACTCCTTTTGTGACCGCCAGCTATCCTTTCAATGACCATGGCAAATCCATGTGCATGGGCGAGACCGAAGGCTTCGTGAAAATGATTGCCCATCAGAAGACGGGAGAGATTTTAGGAGCTCTGTGTGTAGGACCTCATGCCACTGATTTGATCCACGAAGTGGTGGTGGCAATGCATTACCGCAGCCGTGTTCAGGATTTCTTGGCCATCCCTCATTATCACCCGACCCTGAGTGAAATATGGACCTACCCGGCGGAAGAATGCGCTGAACAACTGGCGACAAATTAAGCGCGACGGCGACGCATCAAGAACCCAAAGGAGCCAAGGGATAATAGAAGCATTCGACTTGGCTCGGGCACAACCGCCGCTGAACCAGAAAACGTGACTAAATCAAAACGCCAAGTGCCTGAGGTACCGTAGGTTCCACTTCCAGTCGTAGTGGCACTGGATCGCTGATAAGCTGCGTCTGCGCCATAGGAGTTGTTGTCATTTTCAGTGAAAGCGTTTGGTGAGAATATAGAAACGATTCGCACACCAAAGAGGGCATTGTCACCCGCTCCAGCAATCGAGGAGAGATCGACAGAGAAATTATAGAAGCTACTATCAGGGCTAATGCCTCCCGCATTGTTCCAAAAACCAGTGACCCAATTCGTGCCACCATCCAAAGTGTAGTCCACTTGCGCCCAACGTGAGGCCGTGCCAGAAGCACGATGATCAAAGCTTAATATGATGTCTTCAAAACCTGCAGTAGAAACCATAAACTGAACGCCAGCGGTCCCAGAACCCGTGCTTTGAGCCTGGAAAGTAGCCGTATTCAGGGCACTATTGCCATCCGAAAGAGGATCCGTATCCGAGGAACTGCCAGTAGCATAGGTACTCGTGACACCACCGATAGTCGCTGCCGTACCACTGCCGATGTATGGAGTAAGCGTGCCCGTGGAGGTGGAGCTGTCAGTTCCAGAATTGAAAGTCCATTGCGTAATGGTCGATGCACCCTGGACAGATGTTACAACGAAGAGTCCAATCAAAAGTGATGCTAATGCTTTCATGACGACAGTAATGAAGGCAAGAGTCGTTCCAAGTGTCTAAAGGCATTCGGCAAAGAAAACGTCACCCGCACGCCTAACTAATGATGATAATTTTAGAGATCGTTACTCTTAGCAATAACAGCCTTGATCACCTCAGCTAATCGAACTCCAGCAGTGACCACCTGCTGACGTGACACAAAACGCGCTTCACGAATGTAGGCATCCATCATCAGGGTGGACATGCCCACCATGAGGACTTCTTCAGGACGGCCCTGGCCTGGATTTTGACGCGGCTTGACGCTTGCCAGACGCTTCAGGAGGTCTGGTGAATAGACATAGCGCTCCGCCAGCGCGTGTCCTTCGACCAGCCATTCATCTGGCTGTAACTTCTGAGCGGACACTTGTGCTCGTTCCCACAAGGCAGCATCGGCATGCAAGGGGGCAATGCGCTGCTCAATATCCAAAAGCCCATTCTGGGTGTCATTCCAAAGGCTGTCCCAGAAGTAGTGCAGCACATCCGCATCCAAGGCTGGATTTGAACGCTTGATTCCCATGATCAGGATGCGATTGCCACCACGATCCCCCTCTTCCATTTTACCTGGAATGAACAACTGCGCGCAGTGGCAGGGCTGATGCATGTCCCCCGTCAGATGAAAAAGCCAGCACAGATCCACCGCCTTGTCTTTTGCAGTTACGGCGGGATTACCCAATTCATGGATCACACGCTTTAAAGTTAGGA
>JAOZVT010000618.1 GCA_025869455.1 Prosthecobacter sp. | reverse complement strand
GAAATCCCTCCCCCCCCAGCATTGATCGGCCCCAAGGCCAATGTCGCACCATCATTGATGATGCCACCACCAGCGGAGGTACCCAGACCTGCCGATGCTGTCAAAAGAGTAATCCCACCATTCAGAGTGGAAATGCCGGTGAAGGTATTGACACCACTTAGCACTAGCAAGCCGTTGCCATTTTTCACCAAACCAAAACCAGAACCACTGACGATCCCAGACAGAACCAAAGTGCCAGCATTGACCTGAGCAGTCAGATCCTCTTCCAAGGAGATCGGCGCGGAAATGAGATTGCTGCCATTGCCTGCATTCAGGATGGTCGAGGCATTGCTCCCTGTATTAAAAACCAGCGATCCACCTGTCCCTGGGGCCAAAACAAAACTCCCCCCATGGCTATTGTTGAAATTCAGCGTCCCTAAAGTCACGATGCCATTCAGAGAAATGGTCTGAACGCCAGGAGGTGTAAACCCAAAATTAACGACTTCAGCAAAGCTATTTGGGACGGTATTAGGCAGCCAGTTGGTATCCAACTGCCAATCATGATTTCCTGCATTTCCCTGGTTCCATGAAGTTTCTCCAAAGGAAAATGGGACTGTCAGCGCAGCAGCAGAAACCAAGGCTTTATGAAACCACTGCCAATGGCGAGAACGCTTCAAAACTGGGCTAGGTGAGACTGGTGGGGGCGTCATGATAAAAAAAAACAAACTCAAAAACTCTTCGAAACATCCGCTGTTAAAGACTCAGCTTATCTAAATCAAAAATAACCTCAGTATTCATGTCCATTTGAACAAGACCCAAGACGCACATTCCCCTCTTCTTCATAAAGAGAGGACTGATTCCGGCACGATCAATGCTTGGTTGGCAGCAGCAATTACGCATTAGACCCCCTAAAACTGTACATCGAAGACGATACTTTCTTCACAATTGAAGAAAGTGAATCTTTATGATGTTGGTTAATTTTTGGCATGTTGAATTCGGCTCAAAGCGAATTCAACACAAAGGTTATTCCCATGCCAAGAGAAAAATCATTACCGCCCATTACCAATCCGTAATAAAAAGGGCATTATCTTCTGAATTGATTCAAAACTACAATAACGAAAGCGCAATAGAACAAATAAGGCAAAACCCTTATTCTCCACATCGTTTGAATTATTCAAATAAAGGTTCGACCTAGCCTGCCGATCAAGAGGCTGAATATCTGATTTTTGGGACAGATTATGCTAAAAAAAGGGGTAGTATCTCATAGCTCTAACCCCCAAGCTCAAATGGTGATCCACAGGACGTCTCGCCTCCTCGCGCTTTTTTTTACTCCCCTCTCCTTCCTGACCGCTGCCGCCTTAACTTGGGATGGCAACACGGGTTCTGCGGGCGTGCAAGATGGTGCAGGCACATGGAACACTTCTGCCCTCGACGTCTGGTATAATAATGACTCCATCCCTGCGGGTTACCAAGCCTGGAGCAATGCTACCCCAGACACGGCCATCTTTGGTGTCGGCACTGGCTCAGCAGGCACGGTGACACTTGGTGAGGCCATCACCGCAGGTGGCCTGACATTCAACGCCACGGGATCAGGAAACTACACCCTCAGTGGCAACACCTTAACCCTAGCAGGCACGCCCCTCATCGCTGCCAATGTGGATGTCACCATTAGCTCTGCTTTGGCAGGAAATGCAGGACTGACCAAAAGCGGAATCGGCAACCTGACTCTCAGCGGCAGTTCAGCCAATACATTGACGGGCAGTATCTTGATTTCAGCAGGAACTCTGACCATCAATAAAACTTCGGGTGTGAACGCCCTCGCTGGAAACATCGAAGTCGCCACGGGCGGTACTTTGGCTTGGAGTTCTGGGCATAACCAGATAGCGGACTCCAGCTCCATCACCGTCTCAGGTGGAGCTATCAATTTTAATGGGCGCTCGGAAACCTTCGCCAACTTCACCCAAACCTCCGGTGGGCAAACGGGCGGCAATGCGGGCCTGATTGAAATCACTGGCACTTTGGCCATGTCTGGTGGGACCCTCTTAACCATCAATAGCAATGGCCGCTGGTCCGCCAATGCCGTGGACTTCACCGGCTACACTACCGCAGGCAATGTTTTATTGATGGGGGGAGATGGAAACAGCTTCATCACTTCCTTTACCGTCGGCAGCGGCGGACTGTTCCTTAGCGGACAAACCTTGATGTTAAACCGTACCACGACGGCAGACCGCCTTGGCAATGAACTCATTCTCAATGGTGATGTCACCGCCTCAGGCACCAACAGCATCACTTACAACAGCTCAAGCTCAGCCCTAACAACGGGTGCAGTCAATCAGGTCAACTTGGGCGCAGCGACTCGCACCTGGAACATCACAGCGGATACCACCACGGTAAACTTAGCCATCGTCGGAGATGGTGGATTGACCAAGACAGGCAACGGCACACTCACCCTCGCGGGTGTGGACTCCAATAGCTACACAGGCCTTACTACCGTAAGTGCTGGGTTTCTCCTGATGGGTAAAACCACCACCCAAAATGCGGTCGGTGGAGACATCTTGGTCAATGGCGGCACCCTGGAATGGACGGTCAGTGATCAAGTTCCTGATACCGCCACCATCACAGTTAGCAGCGGGCCAACGCTCGACTTCAACGGACGCAATGAAACCTTTGCCAATTACATTCAAACGGGCGGCATAGGCATGTCAGCCTCATCGGCCAACAGTGGCATCGTCAACATCACGGGCACAGCGACCCTTTCAGGCGGCAGCGCCATGACGGTAAACAGTGGTGGCCAGATGACCGTGAACAAGTTTGAAGCCCTCGGTTATTCAGGCACGGTCATTAACGTCGGGGGTAATAGCTCTGCACGCATCACCACTCTGACCATTGGAGCCGGAGGCATGACCCTCAGCGGGCAGACCATCACCCTAAATAAAGCCACCTCTGCTTCCAACATGGGCTCTGAACTCATCCTCAATGGAGACTTCACTGGGACCGGTACAAACAATATCAATATCCCAAGCGGAACCTTTGGCGTGGCTCAAATCAATGTAGGCACTGAGCAACGCAGCTTCACCATCAACAGCGGCACCACCAATCTCAATGTGCCTGTCATCGGCAGCGGTGGCATTTTAAAAATAGGGATTGGTTCTCTGCGCCTCTCCGCCGAAAACACGTACACAGGCAAAACTACGGTTAGCGATGGCGATCTCACCCTGACCAGCACGGGCAACATCGCCGAAAGCAGTTGGCTCCAAATTGATTCAGGAGCCACTTTTGATGTCAGCGCCGTCAGCGGTGGTTTCACTTATGCGCCCGCTTCAGGCACCCGCGTCATCAGCGGAGGCGGAACCGTCACCGGCAGCCTCAATGTTGGCGGCACGGCCCAGATTCGCCCCGGCTCCGCATCCAATGCAGCCGATATCAGCACTGCGGGAGATGGCTACGGCACCTTGGCTATCTCAGGAAACCTCGCTTTCGATCCGCCTCTCCCCAGCACCGTTGTCTCACTCAATATTCTAAATGGTGGCACGGCTGATCAAATCACCATTGGCGGGGATCTCACGCTCACCGCCAACAGTCTTTTCGAAATCACTTTTGATGAAGATTACATACCCACACTTGGAGATTACTGGGTGCTACTGGACTGGGAAGGTCTGCTGGATGCCACCGGATTCTCACTGGGGGATAATAACCGCACGGGCAGTGATCTGGCGGCCAATGAAGGCAATATCAATCTGCCGGATTTGACCACCTGGGGCTTCCTCTGGGACATCAGCCCTATGACCAATAACGGCAGCCTTACGGTAGCCATTACGCCAGAACCTGGGCGTCTTTGCCTGATCGGAGTCGGCTTATTAAGCCTCGGCCTGCGCCGCCGTCGCCGTTCCAGCGTCTTTAGCCCCTGTTCATAATCTTTCCTTAGAGGCCCTACGGAAAGCATGAAGGGCAAACTGAAGCACGATGGCCTAAACCCTAGCTTGTGATCTCGCAAATCGCAGCTTCTGTAAGGCATGGCTGCGAAATCACCCACCTTCGATGCCTCTTGGACTCGCGGGTTCATTCATTCCTGGTTAGGCCTAGTTCTTCTTTTCGGATGGGCCAATTCTGTCACCGCGCAAGTGCCGACGGTGGAACCTGGACTGGAAACGGCTGTCCGATGGCGCTGGTTACCTGAAGCCTCTGACCCAACCCATTGGGGAGTGCCTCAGGAAGTGCTGCCAGAGCCGACTCAGGCGGATGGAACAACACCAAATTTAGCCACCTCACGCACGCAAGGTCCGCCTGAAAAGACCTTGGAATATGCGGTGCAAAAGGGTGACTCCCTGTATGTCATAGGCAAGCGGTATGGAGTCTCGGTGGATCATCTCAAAGACTTCAATGAGATGAAGCGGGACATGATCGTCATTGGCCAAGTCCTGCGCATCCCCAGCCTGGCAGATATCCAGGCCATGGCCCCACCGCCGCCGCCGCCGAGTGAAAAAAAGCAGTCAGGCAAACCCACCGCAGCCGTCGAAGCACCAGAAAAGAAACTTCTGCTGAGTCGTCCCCTACCTTCTGCCGCCACCAGTGTGGCCCGTGTTGTTCTCATGCAGGCTTATCTGGACCGCCAGGGCTTTTCTGCCGGCCCCATTGATGGTACTGACGGTCCACTTTACGATGCCGCCCTGCGCTCTTATGAAACGGCCAATCCAGATCCACTGAGATCCAATATGGGGGAGGTCCCCCAGGTTCTCCGTGATCTGGGTGGAGCCTACACCGAATATCAGCTCCGCCGTGAGGACCTACGCTGGATTGAGCCAGAGTCTTTTAGCAGCAGCAAACCGACGCGAAAATCAAAAGAAAAGGACGAAGAATCTGCCATCACTCTGGAAAAGCTGATGGCGACTGAATTCCTCGCTTACCGAAGCGTGTGGGAATTTATCGCCGAGCGATATCACTGCTCCGAATCCTTTCTCCGGCGGATCAATTCAGGGCTGAAACCCCCGATCAAAATTGGGGCCACATTCATCGTGCCCAACGTCATTCCCTTTGAAATTGAAAAGGCTTTAGATAAACCACTCCAGCCTGCTGCCGATCCCGCAGCGCCCATAACAGCCACCATCGTCAGCAACACTCGATTGGAAATCAAACGCAGTGGCAAACTCATCGCCAATCTCCCCATCTCCGTCGCGCGCCCAGGACTACGAGGACGCGGCACCTGGAAGATCCTGGACGCCATTCCCCGCCCCTGCCTAACCACTACGGGAGATCCCGCCGCCCCAGCAAGTCCCGCTTTAAAACTCCCCGCTGGGCCTAACAATCCGGTGGGACCGATCTGGATTAACCTAACTAAAAAGGATGAATCCACGCCGCTCCCCTATGGTCTGCATGGCACCAGCATTCCTGGCTACATGCGCCGACAGGAAAGCCTGGGCGGCTTTCGTATGACGAACTGGAACATCGCCTATGCGGTGCGGTTGCTGCCTGTCGGCACGCCGTTGAGCTGGGAATGAGAATGATGGCGGGTTAACCCAGCACCGCACGTAGCTTGGATGCAGCCTCATTCCAGGCCTCATCACTGAGCGCAGGCACGGCTTCTTTGGCGAGGTCTAACCCTGCCTCTGGCAAGGTCACCCAAGAACGGCAGCCGCCATAGCTTTTGCTATACGGAAAAGTCCAACGCTGAGGCAGCTTATAAGCCCTTACCAAGGCGACGTGCAGGCAGCTTTCTTCATCATAGGCGAAACGCTCTTTGACGATTTCTTCCTTCCAAATGTGCAGTGGGGCAATGGCCTGCATCGCCTCCCAATCCGTCACTTTCCAGACCTGCTCCAAGGTGGCAAATCCATCAATATCCACACTTGTCCGCTCCTCTTCGGGAGGAAAAGATGTCGCCCCTTCAGGAGACCATGTCAGCCGTTCGGACTGAGTATGGAACCAAGTCGGGAAAAGGAAAAACTGACGGTGTTTCCATTCAAACCCTCCGCGCCCTTCATGAATGCCACCTTTCCGCAAAATCAAGGTCTGCACCCCCTCTACAAGGGAATCACAAACATAGGCCCATTCTTTGAAACCGATGGCAGGAGGAGAAAGTTCAGGAAGTAAATCAGACATCTTGTTATTCTATCAGATCAATAACGCGCCATTTCCGGTTCCACGAGATCCGCCCAGGCATCAATACCACCGCGCATGGACTGAGCTTGTTTAAAACCATGTTGCCTCAGCCAAAGGGCCGCACGCTGGCTGCGCATGCCGTGGTGGCAATAAACGATGATGTGCTCCGCTGTATCCGAAAATCGTTGCGGTGCCAGTTCACCAAATTGGGAAAGCGGCACCAGCTCGGCCCCTTCAATACGGCAGATCTGCCATTCATCTTCTTCGCGACAATCAATCAGTCTAAGACGCGGAGCATCAGGGCGATTCAGCAGGTAACTGGTGTCATCCACACTGACTTCGAGCGGCACTTCGGCTGGCTGCATGGCTTGATCAGGCTAGGCTTTTAAAGGATCAGATCAGGGGCGGACGGTCACAGGGGTTCCCTTGTCCACATTGTTGTAAAAAATGGCTGCCATGTGGGCTGGCATACACACACAACCGTGAGAAGCAGGATACCCAGGCAAGAACCCCTCATGCATGCCAATACCACCGACGAAACGCATGAAGTGGTGCATTTTGGAACCGTCAAATCGAGTTCCGGGAGGTGCCTTATCCTTGGTCACATCCACATTCGCCACGACCACATTCCCTGCCGAATCCACAAAGTCCCCATAGAGGTTGGATTTATGCCACTGATCTTTTTCCGTGATCTTGAACTTCCCCAGGGTGGTTTGGTGGGTTTCATTCCCTGTGGATAGGGCCGAAACACCTGCCAGAGAGTCACCTTTGTAGAAATAGGCTTTCTGGTCACTGATATCAATGATGATGCTCGGCGCACCGACCATACCATCACCATCCCAATAGGAGTCCATATCCTGATTGTACAAGGCCGAGTGCGGAACCGTGTTCGGGGCAAAGGCCTCCAAATATTGAGTTTGTCCATTCCGGGTGCCAGTCGTGGCACAAGAGGCCAACAGCACAGCCACAGAACATAAAGTGAGCAAGCGTAGAGCAGCGGAAGTCATCAGGGGGGAACGAAGTGAAAAATACGTTGTCAGTGAATGTTTAGCATCACTCACCAAGTCCAGCCTGTCCAATGCTTCCTCACCACGTACGCTCCGGTAAAACGCATGATATGAGTCACAGACTGCCAGCGTTTTGTAGCTCGCATGAATCCCATGAACCGCCGTCGCGCCCTCAAAACCCTCTTCTGTTCCAGCGCAGCTCTTTCACTGAACTTACGCCACCAAACTCATGCGGAAGTGGCTACGGATGCCATCCATTTGCTCGGCATCGGAGATTTTGGCACAGGCGGCGCAGATCAAAAAGCTGTGGCACAGGCGATGCAAACCTTCGTAGCGAAGGAAAAAATCAAGCCCGCAGGCCTGTGGCTCATCGGCGACAATGTTTATGGCCCGACCCCTGGCGGGTTCAGCCTGACAAGCCAGCGTTGGAAGGATGAAATCGAAGACATGTACCCTGCTGACGTCTTCCCTGGTCCCCAGTGGGCCGTGCTGGGCAATCATGATTACCATGACAACGAAGGTGGCGAAAAAGTCCAGTTAGCTTACTCCAAAAAGCCCGGCGTCCGCTGGCACATGCCAAACCCCTGGTATCGAGTGGAAGTCGGCGGAGCAAAACCCCTGGTGACCTTCCTGGCTCTGGATACCAATCTCCCCTCCGTCAGCAAAGGAAAGAATAAAAAGACCGGGGCACCCCTAACCCATATGGGGGCTGAGGCAGAAGCTCAGCAACTGGAATGGCTAAAAACTGAACTGGCCAAACCCCGCGCACCCTTCACCGTCGTTGTCGGCCATCATCCGCTCTACTCCAATGGCATCCATAAGGACACCAAGCCCCTCATCGCCCAATGGGGAGAGCTTTTCCAAGAACACAAAGTACACGCCTATCTTTGTGGTCATGACCACGACCTGCAACACTTAGAGTTAGAAGGCAAATTCACCTCCTTCATCCTATCCGGTGGCGGTGGTGCCAAAGTCCGCAAACTGACCAATACCGAACGCAAGATGCCTTACGGCAAAGACATCAACGGCTTCACCCACCTCCAGATTCAACCTGAGGCCATCACCTTCACCCATCACAGTGTGGACGGCAGCATACTGCACCGCTTCGTCAAAAAACTGGATGGCAGCGTGGTGATCTAATACTTAACTCGGTTTCTGAAAAGATTGTCCAAAAGGCACACCCTGTTGAGGGTGCGCCTTTTGGATTAATTCACCACTACTTGCGGCATCAAGATCTGACTGGTGTGGCCGTTTGAGAAGGTGATGTAAATGACCATCCGACTCCAGACTCTACGATTGGTCGATGTCTGCCAGCCGCCATCAGTCCCTTTGATCTGATTTGCCCTGCACCCGAATTGTCTCACCAGCGTCCTCTAGCTCGTTCAGCTCTGTGGTGGTCGAGGAAATGGAAAAAAGAACATGCAGAATCATGCTGCCTAACAGGTAAACCAGTCCCGCGCCAAGCCCTGCGGCAATGGCGATGACGCGACGCTGCATGACATTTTTCTTGGAGATCATGAAGTAGAATCTCATGCATAGAATCACCCACAGGGCGCAGAGCAAAAAAAGGGCGGCTTTGAGGAGCATGGAAGCATTCAAACAGAGCCAAAGGCGGCTGACGAGTGGAATTCACCCTCTGGGAGTGGGTTTGCATGGCGGAATCTTTTCAGAAATTTTCCGTGGTACTGCTTGACGCTGCGCCTGGGTGCCTATCCTGCCACCTTTCCCCTCCTGCCAATGAACGATACCCAGATCCAGAAAGCCGATGTCCTCCTTGAAGCCCTCCCATACATGCAGGGCTTCCGAGGCTGCACCTTTCTGATCAAGGTCGGCGGCAGCGCCATGG
>JAOZVT010000617.1 GCA_025869455.1 Prosthecobacter sp. | reverse complement strand
GGGGTTTATAGGCTGCCGTCGTATGGCTGGGAGGCGTGCCAAATCCTGGCTGATAACCCGTCGTGGTCACTGGACGCGTCGTTCCCTGCGGGACATAGGCGGACCCTGACTGGCGATAATAAGGTTGCTGAATGCTGCCAGGAGAAGCAGCACTCCCCTGAGCATGGCATAGAGAGGTCATGAGCATCAGAACTGTGGTGACGATGCCGGAGCACCTCACAAAAAAGTCGGCATTCTGCGCTTTCATGCTTATATTTTAGTATCTATAAATTATTAAGGCGAGCAAATATTTTAAAATACTGAATATTTTTTGAAAAAACCCAACTCCAAGCCCCCTTCCCGATTTTGGATTCAAGTCCGTGCGTTCATTCAGTGCTTCGCCTCTTATGGAGCCCTGACAGGCGGTATTTGTGCTCTTGCTTGGTTATCCACCCGCTTAGAAGCCGTCCCCAGTGTACAATTGAGGCCGTGGGATCTTAATGCAGAACCTTTGGTGGTCATTGATGCAGGCCACGGGGGGCACGATGGCGGGGCTGTCGCAGGGGGGACTATTGAGAAAAATTTGACCCTCGAACTGGCACTTCGACTCCGCGATGAGCTGACGACCAAGGGCATTCGTGTTAAAATGACACGCGATACCGATGTCTTTTTACCCCTCGAAGAAAGGGCCGCCATCGCTAATAAAATGGAAGCAGCCGCCTTTGTCAGTCTGCATCTAAACACCAGCGCCACGCCAGAGGTGGATGGCATCGAAACTTACTTCACAGAACAGAAAACCCTCTCTGCCCAACGTGCCATACAAGCTAAATGGGGTATGCCAACTCCGGCGGTCAAGGACCAGCGAGGGCGTTGGCTGGCTGAGAGCCTGCAACAACATGTTTGTAAAATCACCCACGCGGCTGACCGGGGAATTAAGCAGCGCAATTACGTTGTGGTAAGCCAGACTCAGGTCCCTTCAGCCTTGATTGAGTGCGGATTCCTCACCCATGAAACCGAAGCTCTGAAACTGAAAAAGGAAGACTACCAGAAGCTGTTGATCTCTGGTATCTCTGATGGGGTCATCCAATTTTTAAAAGCTCAGCAATCTCAGCCTAAACGTGGGATTAGCTCTCTGAACATCGCTGCCGATGTTCCCGCAGACGAAACAGAAGTCACTGCACCATGAATCAGGCGTAGAGAGGCCTTGGCAGGCTGTCTGCTTGCCATTAACCCTTTAGGCTGTCATTTCCTGTAAACCATGCCGAATTCACTCACCCGCCGCCTCATCTGGACGTTTGTCCTGATCGCGGGTGCATCACTTCTGCTCTACGCCACCTTTGCTAGTGTTCATTATCCCTGGAACTGGAGCAATGCCTGGAGTTACCGTTTCCAGTTTTTATGGGGATGGGGCACCACTCTTGCCATTTCCCTAGGCGCATCGATTGTAAGCATTCTAGTGGGCTTTGGACTGATGGTAGGTAGGCGCTCACCGACAACTCCTTTGAGACTCTTTTGCCACGGCACGGTGGAATTACTTCGCGGCTCCCCCCTGCTGGTCCAGTTGCTTCTAGGCTACTACATTTTGGCAAACCGGCTGAATATCAACGATCCTATACTGGTAGGCATGATTCTACTGGGGTTCTTCGAAGGCGCTTACTTGGCAGAGATTTTTCGTGGAGCCGTGGAGAGTATTGGCGCTTCACAGCGAGAGGCAGCCAAGGCAGTGGGTTTTAATAAAGTGCAGATGTACCGCCATGTGATCATTCCGCAGGCGATTCGGCGCGCCTTGCCAGGGACCACGGGGCAACTTGTCTCCCTCATCAAAGACTCCTCCCTGCTTTCCGTCATTGGCATTGAAGAATTGGTACAAAAAGTGCGCATCATGAACAGCAGCAGCTACACAGCCTTAGAGGGTTATTTGCCCCTAGCAGCAGCTTATCTCATCGTCACTCTACCACTTTCCTGGTACGCCAGCAGATTGGAAAGGAGGTTCGCCTTTGAAACTTGAAACGCGAGCCGTCGTGAAACGCTACGGTGAGTTTAACGCCCTCAATGGGGCCAGTTTTCAAACGGGTGAGGATGCCCGAGTGGTCGCTCTTTTAGGCCCCAGTGGCGGTGGAAAGTCCACCTTACTGCGTGTACTCGGTGGCCTTTTGGTGCCGGAGGAAGGCAGCGTTTTAGTCAACGGCGTGGCCCTGCCAAAAGATCCTGAAGGTGCCCTGGAAGCATTGAGACAAAATGGATTTGTCTTCCAAGGTTACAATCTCTTCCCTCATCTCACGGCACTGCAAAACGTCACCCTACCGCTGATGGTGGTACATGGGCAGTCGGAACAGGCAGCTCAACAACGCGGGCAAGAACTGTTAACTCGACTGGGACTGTTTGATCACCTACACAAACGCCCCGCTGAGCTCTCAGGAGGTCAGCAACAGCGTGCGGCCATCGCACGCGCGCTGGCCCCTAAACCCAGGCTGCTGCTTTTAGATGAGCCCACCTCAGCCCTGGATCCAGTCATGACAGGTGAAGTGCTGGATGTCATTCGCGAATTAGCACAGGAAGGTCAGCAGATCGTCTTAGCCACGCATGAAATCAGCTTTGCGCGGCAAGTGGCCGATTGGGTGGTTTTTTTGGCCAATGGAACTGTTCAAGAGTCCAGTACGTCTGTTAAGTTTTTTTACGATCCCATGTCGTCCTTAGCGAAGGAATATTTGACGGCGCTCACAAAATATCGTTGAATATCGGCACCTATAAATGGGCAATGAGACAAGTGTACTCCGCTCATTTTTAGTCGGATAAGCGAACAAACTGTAACTGGCAGAATACAAGAGAGAATCACCACACCCAGCGTGTGCAAATCCGGTAACATTTCCTTGCTAACTTTCACATTCATTATAAAATCCATATGATGTTAACAGTTCCAGAATTTCCTATGAGCCTCTACCCTTGGCAGGACACATCCAGGAGAGGACCTTTCCATCTCACCGCTTTTCTAGCAGACGCGGCTGAAAGAACTCCAGAAACCACGCTGACCGTTGACGGCATGGAGTTCACTTACGAACAAGCCTGGATGAATGTACTGCGAATTGCCACCTGGTTGCAGGAGAATGGTGTTTCCCGTGGGGACAAGGTCATGACGGTCTTGCGTCACAGCCCAGATCTTCATCTCATCACCCTAGCTGTAGCCCATATCGGTGCCGTGATGTCCGTTATTTCGCCGCAAATCCGTGGCGAAGCCTTTCGATCCATCCTGGAAGAAGCCGAGCCCGCTTGCCTATTTTTAGAAAAAACCAGCCACCATCTCAAAGCTGTCGCAGAAAATATCATGACAGTCTGGTTGGGTGAAGGTCTGAATGGCGGCGGCTGGGATGAAGCAGATTTCAGCGAAGTCATGAGCACACGTCCTGCCTGGGGCATGCGCTTCCCCGGGAAGTCTGAAGATCCAGCTTTCCTCGTCTTCTCAGAAGACGTCAATCCTGAAGGCAAACACGGGGTCTTGCTGTCTCATGACAAAGTCCGCACCATGCTCTCCGAAAAACCACGGGATAGCGATGGTATCCTTTCTTTGTTTGAGTCAGCAGCACGCCCGACTCTTGAGATTGCGGCTCTTGAAGCCTATTAATCTATTTTGAATGGTACACGGAGAGGGATTCGAACCCCCGACCAACTCGGTGTAAACGAGCCGCTCTACCACTGAGCTATCCGTGCTTCATGGGAGGCGAACATTCGAGAAAGAACGCCGTCTTGCAAGAGAGAATTCAAGGAGTGGAAGAAGTTTTTCGTGAGAGTCACTCGACTGGGTCTCTACTTCAAATAAGTAAAGAAAGCCCTGCCGTAGGCCTCTCCATCAGAGCCTGAGCCGATTCATTCAGCATCATTGGTTATTCCAACCAACGATTCGTGGCAGCGCATACAACCCTCTCGCCCCTAGAGAAGAATGCTTTTCACAACTTCTCCATGCACATCCGTCAGGCGATAGTCACGCCCTTGGTAACGAAACGTGAGGCGTTCATGATCAATACCTAGTAAATGCAAAACGGTGGCATTGAGGTCGTGCACATGGACACCTCCTTCGACGACATCAAACCCAAGCTCATCTGTGCGCCCATGAGTAACCCCTGCTTTCACTCCCCCGCCCGCCATCCACATGGTGTAAGCGTCTTTGTGATGATCCCGCCCAGGAGAGGTCTTCTTGCCATTTCCATCTGAACCTTGTCGCAAAGGGGTGCGTCCGAACTCCCCACCCCAGATCACTAGCATTTCATCCAGTAAGCCGCGTTGTTTCAAATCTCGCACCAAAGCCGCCATACCTTGATCCACATCTTTGGTTTTCGCACGCAGACGTTTGTCCAGATTACCGTGATGATCCCAGTCTGAATCATAAAGTTGGACCATGCGCACACCGCGTTCGACCAATCGGCGAGCGAGCAAGCAATTGTTTGCAAAAGACGCTTTTCCAGGCTCCGCACCATACATATCCAAGGTATCTTGAGACTCCTTAGAAATGTCCATCAGTTCCGGCACACTGGCCTGCATCCGAAAGGCCATTTCATATTGGCTGATGCGAGTGGCAATTTCGGGATCTCCAACGAGGCCTAACTGCCGCTCATTGAGTGACCTCACCGCATCCAAGACTTGGCGGCGATCAGAGCGCTTGTGTCCTTCAGGATTGTTGAGAAACAAAACAGGCTCCCCCGTCCCTCGAAACGGCACGCCCTGATAGACGCTCGGTAGAAAACCTGTGTTCCAAAGCGCCGTCCCTGCCCCACCGGGAGGCCCAGACAGTAAAACCACATAGGAGGGAAGATCACGATTTCCACTCCCCAGACCATATGTCACCCAGGCACCCATGCTGGGGCGTCCACCTTGACCAAAGCCCGTATGCAGAAACATCTGCGCAGGCGCATGATTGATCTCATTGGTATGCAATCCCTTCAGGAGACAGATGTCATCCGCCACCGTGGCCAAATGCGGCAACAATTCTGACATCACCTGACCGCTCTGCCCATGCTTCTTAAATTCATAGGGAGAGCCAGCCAGGGCCATTTCCCCACCGATGAAAGCAAAACGTTTACCTTTCAGCAATTCATCTGGGCACTTTTGGCCGTCATGCTTTTGCAGCACGGGCTTATGATCAAACATGTCCAACTGAGAGGGCGCACCAATCATGTGCAGGTAGATGACTTGCTTCGCCTTCGGAGCAAAATGTGGCCCCACATGATGCACTGGCCCACCCTGCCCGAAAACAGGTAGGTCACTGGCTAACAAGGAACTCAAAGCCACCGAACCTAACCCCATCCCTGACTGGGCAAAGAATTGGCGGCGGGAGACATTCAGAAAGTCCGTGGACATGCTTTTGTACAACGAACCATGTTAGGCCAAAGCTTTCACAAGAAACCTGCAACATCCATGTCGGATCCTGCCTGTTATTTTTTCACGGGAGTCGCCATAGCAATTCCCAAAGCAACCGTTGGCTCGCGGTCATCATCCAGTGGAGGCTCAGTGACTCGCCCACCCTCAGCAATAAGGTTGACCCCCACGGAATACAACAAGCCTTTCGCCGCATCATAATGCAAAGCCTCATCTGAGAAAGGATCCCGTGGTATGGATGACAAGTAGTTAGGCGTCAAATCATTCAGTTGTTTGGGCAATGTCCGGTGATCCACCAAATAGCGACGCAGCGCGAACAGACAACAAACCAATCCATGCCGAGCTTTTGCCAAACTGTGGTCTTGAGGTAAGCGTAAGTGTGGCTCAAGACGGTTACTAAAGTAAGACTCGCCATTGGAGTTCGGGTGGTAAAAGCGCGGAGGGGTCAGGTGGATGCGACTGGCAGGGCTGTCACTCATGGAGAGCCTAGTATAAGGCGGGCGGGTGATTTCATCCCGAAGATCTCGAAAGGCGGAAGCAAAAAGACTCAACGTCTCATTCATCTTGAAGAACAACCGTCCTGGGCGCTGATGCAATCGCCCCCCCGGCATCGTATCCAGGGGTTCGCCACTAGCTGGACCTAACAGAAGTTTCTTTTCATGAATGTAATAGGCTGCACAAGCCTGCTGTATGAGCTCATCATCCGGTTGGCAGCGAGTAAACTCATCCTGGAAACGCGCGAGTTTAGAACTCTCTAAGCGTGTGGATTTTAGCAATTCCGCCAGGGTCTGAACCGAGGAGGTCTGTAACTCCAGACCACGCCTCACGAAGCCTGACCAAGCCCAAACATCCTGAAGCCGACGGCTCAGTTCGGCTAAATCCACAGCGGCAATAAAGGCAGGTTCTTCATCCCCACGACGTGCCAAATACGCTGCCCTAGCCTGCAAAAGATAGGCAACATGTATCCAGGCTGGATGCTCACTAAGATCCTCCTGATGCCACTGAGAATGATGTGGGTGCCAATCATAATCTTCCAGCAAATCACGCAGATTATCTACTGCTGTACCATTCGAGCGAATAAACAGAGCAAGGGTCGGAGTATCCCACAACCATGATGGTTGGCGACGCATCTCAATATTATCCAACGGAACGATGGAATCTAAAAATGCACGCAGCTTCTTCGGAGCCTGCGTGGTGGGAGTCTGATCTATGACGATCCGTGGGCGTAAATCATCATCTGATTCCCGGGGAGTATCATGCATGTAAATCCAAGCAATAAGTGTGAATCCAAGCGTCCCCAGACAAAGTGAAATCATCGACCCCCAAGGCACCATATTTGGACGGCGTGGAATGCTTCTCCTTTGCCCTGAGACCGTCGGCTCATCCTCCACAATCACAGAATGGCGCGGAGGCTCGGGCAGTGGTTCCAGTTTGTAGGTATGCTCAAGGGCAGGCAGCTCTGGCTGAAGCGGTTTCTCTGGAACTGGACTCAGCTCAATGGGTGGGCGGAACCGTACATCTTCACTTTTGATGACAAGGGATTTTTTGAGCTCAGCAACAGGTGGTGTCTCCGGCTTAAAAATTGGCGAGGGCAGCACAGGTGGTTCATCCGAGACCTCATTATCAAAGCGCAAAATCATGCCTTTAGCAGAGACATCCGTAATTAGAGCGTCCTTGCCTGCCGAAGACGAAGAAGCTCCTTCGCCCGAATTTGCCAGAGACTTCCTGATGTTACTTTTATCCGGCGGAATCCATTCGTCCTCGAAACTCCAGGGAGACTCCCAGTCATCCCTAGGTACATTCCATGACATCGCCCCGAGGGAGGCCCTAGGACTGTGAGTACGAAGATCCATGGAACAAAGACTATTTCAGCTCGCCACAGGGGCAAGCTCAAGACCAAAGAAATCCAAGAATACCTGGCGATACACGGCACGTTTGAACTTTGGCACCCATTTCATCTGAAACTCATCCGGCCTGATCCAACGCCAATGACTAAACTCCTGATGCGTAGCCGCCAAATTGACATCGCTATCTTGCCCCGTGAAACGGCAACGAAAGTAACTCTGCTCCTGACCGCCGTAGATGCCATACTTCAGTCGGCCTTTGGCAAAAGCATAGCGGTAGCCATCGCGACGCTCTAAAATTTCCACTTTGTCGCGTTGAACGCCGATCTCTTCAGCCATCTCACGGAACATGGCTGTTTCAGCATCTTCGCCATCATCAATACCTCCCTGGGGAAACTGCCAAGCCCCAGGAATATTGATGCGTTCAGCAACAAAAATCTCATCACGAGCATTCGTCAGAATGACCGCGACATTGGGACGGTAGAGAATCGGGGTGGCTATGGGTAAAGCAGAGCTATCAGACATGGGGGCATGAACAGAATACGCTATGAGTTCCAGATGTCACCTGCGGGATGCCTCATATGAGCCGATGAAATTTCCATGTCCCCGCCGAGCGAACGCTCAAGGGATCATCTGCAAGAGCCGCTAAAATTTCCCCAACTGTCAGAATCATCCCAGGTAGGATCAAATGAGGGCGTATTTCGGCCAGAGGTTGTAGAACAAAACGACGCTGGTGTAGGCGCGGATGCGGAACGGTCAAAACGGGATCGTTGCTCTGGTAATCCCCAGCATAAAGGAGATCCAAATCTAGAGTGCGCGGGGCATTTCGCTCCCGCTCCAAAGGCCGCCCCATTAGAGCCTCCACCGCGACCAAATGGCCATGCAATTCCCTGGGTGAAATGGCCGCCTCGATTTCGATAACGGAATTTAAAAAAGCCTGTGTCCCTGGCGCACAGTCCACCGGATCAGTCTCATAAAGTGCCGCGCCAACAAGGAATCGCGCGTCAGGTATCCGCGCCAAGAGATGCGTCACCCCAGCTTCCAAATTTTCTTGGCGATCCCCCTGGTTGGTCCCCAGGGCGATGCCAAAAACAGTGGAAGCTGTCATAAAAAACTCTCAGCTACTTAAGCCCCAGCACATCCTGCATGTCATACAGACCTGCGGGTTTTCCAGCCAACCAGCGTGCAGCACGCACGGCACCACCCGCAAAAGTATCGCGACTGCTAGCCTTATGGGTCAATTCCACACGCTCCCCGACATTGGCAAAAATGACCGTGTGATCTCCGACCACATCACCGCCGCGCAAGGCATGTACACCAATTTCGGTGGGAGTTCGCGCCCCAACATCACCAAAACGACCGTGACGACAATCCTTGTCATATTCCAACCCCCGGACATCCGCCAAGATCTCTACCAAAGTCCGCGCCGTGCCGCTAGGAGAGTCCTTTTTCATGCGGTGGTGCATTTCCACCACCTCCAGATCAAAGTCTGGGCCTAGAAGTTCCGTCGCCTTGCGAGTCAGCCAAAACAAAGTATTCACGCCCACACTGAAATTAGAGGCAAAAACCACCGGAATGGTTTTAGCGGCTTCTCGGATAAGAGCCAACTCATCGTCAGTGTGACCCGTGGTGCCAATCACGAGGCTCTTTTTCTGGCGCAAAGCCTCGGACACCAACTCATCGGTGAAAAGATGAGAGCTGAAATCAATGACACAATCACACTTCTCCAGCGCTTCCGACAAAGAGTCATTCACGTCAATCC
>JAOZVT010000616.1 GCA_025869455.1 Prosthecobacter sp. | reverse complement strand
ATCCTGCCATCTTGTAAATCCTGTAAAAAAAGCCTCCCCGTCCCACTCCCCCCTCATGTAAATCCTGACAATCCTGCAATCCTGTCTAAAAAACTCCCCATCCCACTCCCCCCTCCTGCAATCCTGTCCAAAACCTCCCCGTCACCCAACCCTTGCAGACAAGCGTAACCCATTGAACCATCTTCCCATCCATGAACACCCCCACCTCCATTGGCATTCTCGGTCTTGGCATCATCGGCAGTCGTGTGGCTGAAAACCTCCGCGCCGCTGGCCACACCGTCCATGTCTGGAGCCACACCGCCCGTAGCGTCCCCGGAGCCCAGCCCACCCCACAAGCCGTGGCCCACGCCGCGAACATCATCCAGATCTTCGTTCGCGACAGCGCCGCCCTGCTCCAGGCCATTCGTGACATGCAGCCCGCCCTCACCGCCGACCACATCATTCTCAATCACGCCACCGTCAGCAAAGCCGCCACCCTAGAAGCCGCCGCCCTCACCCACGCCAGCGGAGCCACCTACCTGGACGCCCCCTTCACCGGCAGCAAAATGGCCGCCCAAAACGGCAAGCTCGTCTATTACATCGGCGGCTCCTCCGAGGCCCTGGAGAGCGTCCGCCCCATCCTGGAACACTCCTCCACCAAAATCCTACCCCTCGGTGAAATTGGCGATGCCATGGTACTCAAAATCGTCACCAACCTCGTCACCGCCATCACCGTCAAAGCCCTCGCCGAAGCCGCCGCCATCACCCACAGCCAAGGCATCCCCCTTTCCCAGCTCATGACCGCCCTGGAGAACAACGCCAACTTCTCCCCCCTCATCGGCATGAAACTCCCCACCATCATCCAGGGCGACTTCGACCCCCACTTCTCCCTGCGCAACATGCTCAAAGATTCCGACTTCGCCCGCGAGCTCGCCGCAGAAGCCCATCTCTCCACCCCCGCCCTCGACTGCACCGCCGAAGCCATGCGCAACGGCGTCACCGCCGGCCAAGGCGACCTCGACTTCTCCGTCATCGGCAAAGTCTAACCAATACCATGACCGCCAACCTTCATCAAACCGTGCTCACTTCCGGTGCCAGCATCCATCTTTCCAGCCGGGCCAAATGGCGCCTCTCCGGGGCAGACCGTGTCCGCTACCTCAACGGCCAAGTCACCAACGACGTCCGTACCGCCAACCGCACCACCGCCCTCTACGCCTGCGTCACCAATCTCAAAGGCAAGATCGAAGCCGACATCTTCATCCACGTCTCTCCCGATGGCGAAAGTCTCTTCCTCGATGCCGATGCCAGCCTCCGTGAAACCCTCGGCATGCGTCTCGAACGCTACATCATCGCCGATGACGCCATCCTCGAAGACATCACCGACGAATGGCAACTCTGGCACCTCATCGCCCCCGTCAGTGATACAGGCACACCAAGTGATGCGGGCACTCCTGCCCGCAACCCGACAGATCAACCCGCAGTCACCCACGAACACCGCCTAACCAACAATACACGTTTCCACCTCCCCGCCACCGACCTCTGGCTCCCCGCAAGTGATGTGGGCACCCCAAGTGATGTGGGCACTCCTGCCCGCAACCACACCGAAGCCCGCAACCTCACCGAAGCCGAGGCCGAAACCCTGCGCATCCTCCAGAAAGTCCCCGCCTACCCGCACGAGCTCAACGCCGACACCTTCCCCCAGGAAGCCGGGTTGGAGACCTCCGCCATGAGCTTCACCAAAGGCTGCTACATCGGCCAAGAAATCCTCTCCCGCATCAAGACCACCGGCAAGATGCCCCGCCAGCTCATCGCCATCACCAGCCCCGCCCCACTCAAAGCCGGAGAACCCCTCCTCAATGCTGAAGCCAAAGAAATCGGCCACATCACCAGCACCACCCAGCACCCCGAAACCCAAGCCACCATCGGCCTCGCCTACATCAAACAATCCGCCGCCGACACAAGCCCCTGGACCACCGCCACAGGCCAATCCGTGACGCTCAGAGACTAAGCCAGCCCCCATCACTCCTTTGCCCCATCCTTCAGCAACGGTGGCACAAAGCCGTGAATGAAGACCTTCAGATCTTCCAGGGCCGCCAGATCGGCGTACGGGTCCAGGGCTCCCGCAGGTTGTTCCTTCAAAGGGGCAAAGAAAGACATCAACGCCCAGCGATAGTCACTCCCGCGCAGAACCGCATCCCGGTAAGAGCGTGCCACGTGGTCATCATAGGAAGCTGCGGTCACTCCTTTGCCGCCTAAGTACCAGTACACATTCAGTGCCCGCTGCCGGACAATCTGGCCCGTCTTTGTTTGTACATCCTGGTGCATCATCAGCAGCGTGGCCTCCACGGGTTTATCAAATCCACAGTCCACTTCCACCGTGCTTTTGGTCCCGATGATCCAGCCCTGGCTGGGTAAGCACACCTGCGGTTCGTGCAAAGAACGCTTCACCGCACCACTCAGAACTACGGAGGCCATGACGGCCTGATTCGTCGTGTAATAAAACCGCCGCCCGATCCGCACATCCGACTCCAATGCCTGACGCTCTACCGCCTGCATTGGCATATCCTTGCTTTCAAAGTTCTCATACCTCTCAGGTAGTTCTAGGCTCACAGGGGCCGCACCCACTCGATACGTCGTATCCGTCAACGCACACAGCCCCAGACCACCTGCGCAGATCAAGACCGCCGCCGCTAGGAAAAGCCGTGAATCTTTCGGCTTCACCACCAGCGCGGGGCTCTTGCTGCCGCCAGGATTCTTCAGCCCCACGCGCCACTTTTCCAGCAGGGTCGTCAGGGCAAACATGCCCGCCAACGCCACGCCGAACACGGTAAAGCCAGCCAGGGTGTGAAAGGTGCTCATTTCCTGCTGCCCATCAATATTCCGCCCCACCGCAAACTCCACGCCCAGCCAGCGACTGCCCACGGTCAGCATGATCATGCGCACGATGTTCCCCACCACGGCCAGAGGGATGGCACTGGCAAAGAGGATGCCCCGTGGCAGCCACGCCTTCAGCACCAGCCAACCATACAGGGCACTGATCATCATCAGAGAAAACAGAGAGCGGATGCCGCTGCACGGCTCCTCCACATCCAGCTTGAAAAGGTCCCCCTGGGCCAGCCCCTTCGCCGCATCCGCCGCAGAGTGCAGGCCTGTCCCCGTCCGCACCACATCCATGCCCACCACATTCAGCACCCCGGCAGAAGCCTTCGCCGTCAGAATACGCAGCGGAAAGGCCAGCCGCGTCTCCAGCGGAATCATCGGCCACATAAACACTAAAAATGCCCATGGAAAAATCAGCCACTTCAGCCAGTGCTTTCCGCCGATCATCAGGATCAGCCCCAGCGTCACGACCTGAATGGCCATGAACCCTGGGTACCCCGTATCCACCCGGTAACCCGCCCAAAAAATCAACATGCCAACCAGCAGCAGCGGCACTCCCAGCCAGGACCCACGCAAAGGAAGCCTAGCTAATTCCCCACGCATCCGCCACACCAGCCAGCCCACGATCGGGCCCACAAACAGGCAGTACCACCACTCCGAGTCCTTGTTTGCCTTTTTGACAATCCCCATCACCAGGCTCGTCCGCTCAGTAAATTCCCAGTGTTGGTAAGGCCACACTGCGGCTAGCAACAGCACTAAAAAGCCCCCAATGCTCCAGGCTAGGGTCATTTCACGCCTCTGGCGTTCGGAAGGTTGGGGGGAAACTTCACTCATAGTCAACATTAGGCAGAAACCATGCCTGCCACAGCGTTAGACATCTGTCCACGCTCACGGACTGGAAATTATTCGCAATTGAGCTTTATTCCCCCCACATGGCCGATCATCCCCCCTCCACTCCGGTGCGCAAGCCCCTGCTGAAAGACACTCCCCCCGCCCCTGAAACCGTGGCCACCCAGTCCCGTGTCCTCGTCACCGGCGGCCCGGCGGTAAAGAAGGCCAAGGCCTCCACCCCTGAGACAGACTCGTCTCCCTCCGTCGCTTGGGGGCCTATTTTCTTGCTCGCCCTCTTTCAGATTGCCCTCACTGGAGCTGCCCTCTTTTGGGGTGTGAATCACTTCCAGCAGCAGTTGACCAATTCTAAAATCGGCACCTCCGCTACCGCAGACAACTCCGGCCTCAAGGTCTCCCTGGATCAGGCCAATGCCCAGATTGCCGCCCTCCAGCGTCAGCTTGATGCCCAAGGGGAAGAGCGCGAGCGCACCCAAAACCGCCTCCAGGAAATGGCGGACCGCATGGCCCTGGTCATCCAGCAGTCCTCCTACACCCCAGCGGGTGAGTCTCCCCGCGTCTCCGCCTCGGACGCCTCCCAGATCGCCGCCATGCTCCCCAGCGTCACCCCCGCCACTGGAGAGCTCATCCTCATCAAGGAACGCAACCGCCTCACCAGCTATGCAGACAAAGCCATCGCCACAGGCAGTCGGGAAGCCCTCCAGTCCCTGGTGGATGCCATGATGGACCCCGCCATGAAGCACCTCATTCACGCCGCCCAGGCAGAGTTCAAGCGCGTCCAGGCCTACTATGACATGGGCATCGGCATTGACCCCGGCTACACCCTGCCCGTGCGTGAGCTCTTCAAAGACACCCCCGTCACCCGTGAAGCAGACGTCACCACCGTCCAGCTTCAAACCCTGCTCATGGATCAAAAGCAGCCTTGGGAAGCCCGCCTCCGCGCCGCCTTCCTCCTGCGCTCCAGCACCGAGTCTGACACCAACAACCTCCTCCTCAAAGCCCTCAAAGAAGATCCCGTCCTCGACGTCGCCAAACAGGCCCAGATCACCTTTGAAAACCGTGTCGGGCGGAAATTCCGCCTCTTTGACATCCCCGCCATTGACGCCTGGTGGCAGGCCCAAGGTGGCAACAAACCCGCGCTCAAAATGATCGAGCCCGGCGCTGGCAAATAATCGCGGAGTTCGGGATTATGGAGAACAGCCATCTTGGCTGTTTAGAAATAGGCAAGATGCCTGTGCTCCATGCTGGAGTTTCCGAAAGTCTTCAAAGGAATGTCTTTGGTTAGATCTCGGCTGCGTTAGCTGAGCAGTCAGGCCTGCCAGCGGGACTCAAAGCGCGGTCACTGCAAGCTCGTGCTTGCACATATACTTAGGTAGGCTAAACAAACTATCCATGTTAAAATCCATGCCCTTCCACATCGCCCAGCATGGGGAGTCCGTGGGCCAGTTCAGTCGGGAGGAAGTCTTGGACCGTCTGCAGGCCCGCGCTTTCCAGCCGCATGACCAATGCTGGCAGTATGGGATGGACGGTTGGCAGCCTTTAGATCGAGTCTTTGCTCAGCAGTTCTGGCCGCCTCCTTTGCCTGTCAGTGATACCGCATCATCAATGCCTCAGAGCCTTTCCTCGGGGCCGATTTTTGCGCCCAGTGAGCCGTTTCTGATGTCGGACGCGGACGATC
Organism: Prosthecobacter sp.; assembly: GCA_025869455.1. Lineage (GTDB taxonomy): Bacteria > Verrucomicrobiota > Verrucomicrobiia > Verrucomicrobiales > Verrucomicrobiaceae > Prosthecobacter. The sequence continues at coordinate 3,595 of JAOZVT010000616.1, read as the reverse complement.
TTCCTGAGGCTAAACCGGAAGCGGTTTGGCCACAAGCCGCTCCGGTGCGGAATGCGGAGCTTAAGACCCTTCTGGGGCCCGTCTTTCCGCCGAGTGAGCCGTTCTTGGATGAAGAGACGGCAGAGTTTAAACAGGTGGTTTTTCCAGCTAGCGAGCCCATCTCAGCGCCCGCCGTGGCTGCGAAAAAGCCGGTGTTTTTAAAGGCTGCCGTGGCTCCTGCCACTCAGCCTGTGGTCAAGGTTCAGACGGTAGCCGTAGCGGAAAAACCGACCCCTGTGTTTCCTCCCGCCAAGGAGTTGCCCGCCTCAGCGTTTCCGCCTGCAAAGGAGTTGCCAATGTCCGTGTTTCCGCCTGCGAAGGAGTGGCCCGTGCGTGTTCAGCCGGTCTTTTTTGACAGTGCTCATGAGGATGAGGATATGCCAACGGTGGCGGCGCTCACAGCACCTGAAGCCCCCGTTTTCAGCAGCCGTCCTGCGCCTGCTTTACCGGTCAAGAAATCGGCACCACCGCCTTTGCCGACTCAAAAGGCCGTCGCCATCCGTCCGCCGATTCCCCTGCAACGTCCGGCGGCCCCGCCTGTGGAATCCAGTGTTCCGCTCGGTACTAGCCTTGGCATCCTCACTTTTGTCATCGGGCTGCTCGCGGTCGGTTGGTATTTATATCAATCGGTCCATTGAGCGCGATGTGAGGTGGTTAGGCTGGGTGTTACATGGTTCGTCCTAACAGTCGGCTTCACATCTCTTGCCTGGTGATCCAACGGACCACTGGCGTCTAGCTCTGGGGAGTGGTGAATTCTCCACGCATCATAGATGCAGAGCTAGCACGAGATGGAGTGCGTATTTTCCAGCGCCCTTCAGAGCGCCATTGCGGCGCGGGTTTTAGATGATGGCGCCCCAGGGCTAAGCGCCCTGGGCTAATTCCGGCGGTCTTTCAGACCGCACGCGGAGAGCTTTAGAAACCTAGTCCTGGGGGCAGGTTCAGGCCGCTGGTCATCTTGCTCATTTCGGCAGCCTGCGTGTCTTTCACCTTTTGCTGTACCTGCTGGATGGCGGAAAGGAGCAGGTCTTGCAGCATGTCCACATCTTCAGGGTCCACCACTTCTTTGGCGATCTTTAGACCCTGGATATCTCCCTGGCCATTGGCGGTGACGGTGATCTTGCCACCGGCGACGGTGGACTCGAAGGTTTTGGCGGACAGATTAGCCTGGGACTTCTGCATTTGTGATTGCATGTCCTGCATCTGTTTCATCATCTTTTGGATGTTCATAAAATGAAAAGTTGGTTAGGGGGAGATTAAGATTGTTTCGGCGCGGCGGCGATCTTGAGCTTGAATTTCTCGATGGCGCTCTTGATGAGTGGATCGTTTTGGAATTCAGCGGTGACGCGGGCGGCCTCGGCTTCGGCGATTTCTTCAGGCGTTAGGCTAGGAGCTTCTTCGTCGGCGCTGGTGCCAGACTCGGCAGGGGCTGCTTCGGCACTAGCTTGGGCGAAAGCGGGGGCTGCGGGTTTCGCCGCCGGGGTTGGGGCGATGTCAAACCCGGCAAAAAGCTCTGCGGCTGGCGGTGGTTTCAGGCTGGGGTCCACCGACAGTTCAAACTTCATGGCCGTACCGAGGATGTCCTGGGCGATGGCTTCCATGAAGGTGCGCTGGTTGTCCCGATCCAGGCTTTCTTTGGCATGGGCTTCACTGCGGGGAAAGCCCAGTTTCACAATGCCACGGTCCATGGAAAGCACGGTGGTAGATTCCAGCCACGGGGCGATCAGGGGGCGCTTTTTCTGGACGACTTTCAGCAGCTCCAGGCGGAATTCCTCATTCGTCAGCGCCGGGGCTGCGGGGGCCGGGGCGGGAGCAGGCGCGGGTTTCGGCTTGGGGGCTGGAGCAGGGGCTGGTTCTGGATCCGGCTTGGGCGCGGGTTCAGGGGCAGGGGGCTCTTCTTGAAAAAGGGAAAGCGCGTCCGCCTCGGGTTCATCGTCTGCCCAGGGTGCGTCGGATTCGGCCTCGGGCTCCTGTTGGGCAGGCTCCTCGGGCTCGTCATCAGCCTGCAGGATTTCCAGTTCAGGCTCTGGCTCAGGTTCCAGTTCTTCCTCGGGTTCCGGCTCCGGCGGGCGGGCGGCGGGCGCTGAAATGGGGGCGGGTGCTACGGCGGGCGCGGCCTTGGCTTCTGGCTCAGGCGCACGTGGGGCGGGGGCTGGCTCCGGCGCGACCTCGCGTGGCGGGGCGGCTGCGGCTGGCTCGCGCTTGGGAGTGGGGGACACTGGAGCAGGTTCGCGGGAGGTCAGGGCCGGGGCACGGCGTGGGGTGATGGTGGGCCGGGGCAGCGGCGTGGGGCTGCTGCCATCCAGGGCTTCGATGACGTCACTAATGCTGACTTCATTGTAATGCTGCACGGCCTGGATCACGCCTAACTCAAAGTGCAGTCGCTTGTTCGTGGCCCAGCGCATGCGGGCATCCACTTCAGCTAGGCCATCGACGATGCGCAGCAGTTGATCCGTGCTGGCTACCTGGGCCTGCGCGCTGACTTGGTCGGCTATTTCCGGTTCCAGGTCTTCGGCAGCGGCATCAGGGTCAGCTTGACTAACCAAAAGTGTGCGGAAATGCTGGATCAGATCCCCCAGCATGCGGCCTAGATCCTTGCCCGCTTCACTGGTGTCATGGACCAGGCGCAGCGCATTCACCGTGTCACTGTCCAGGATGTGCTGGGCCATGTGAGTCACGGATTGAGCGGCGGTGAAACCAAAGATTTCCAGCACATCTGGCTCGCGGATCGTGTTGCCACAGAAGGCCACGAGTTGATCCAGCATGGACTGCGCATCGCGCATGCCTCCATCCGCTCCTTTGGCGATGGCGTAGGCCGCTTTTTCATCCATGTCCACGCCTTCCAGTTGGGCGATGTGGAGCAGGTGTTTGGCAATGATCGTGTTCGGGATGCGGCGCAGGTCAAAGCGCTGGCAGCGGCTGATGATCGTGGGCAGGATCTTGTTCGCCTCGGTGGTGGCGAAGATGAATTTCACGTGATCCGGCGGCTCTTCCAGCGTCTTCAGCAGCGCATTGAAAGCGGCCGTGGAGAGCATATGCACTTCATCGATGTAGTAGATCTTGTAGCGGCAGCGGGAGGGCGCGTATTTCACGCTTTCCCGGAGGTCGCGCACCTGATCCACACCGTTGTTGCTGGCACCGTCGATCTCCAGCACGTCCAGACTGCGACCTTCGGCGATCTCTTTGCAGAGCTCGTCTTCCGGGTCGAAGTCAATGCTGGGGCCATTGGGGCAGTTCAGTGCCTTGGCGAAAATGCGTGCCGTGGAGGTTTTTCCGGTGCCACGGGGGCCTACGAAGAGGTAGGCGTGGGCCAAACGGTTCTGCGCAATGGCATTCCGCAGGGTACGGACGACATGCTCTTGGCCGAGCACGTCAGCGAAGGTTTTGGGGCGATATTTGCGGGCGAAGACCTGGTAACTCACGTGATGATGCTAGCGTGTGACGCGGTGGAGGCGAACAGATTTTCTCACGGATGAAGCATTAGTTGGCATCTGTTTATGGAGAACAGCCATCCTGGCTGTTTAGACACAGGCAAGATGCCCGTGCTCCATGCTAGAAT